>DATDUA010000021.1:0-9695 GCA_035290605.1 Candidatus Nanoarchaeia archaeon | reverse complement strand
CCCCCACCAACTCTTACTAAAACATCTATTGAGTTTAGGAATGTCTGGCTTTCTTCTCCCCACTCATTGCCTACTATTACCTTTTCATCAACAGGAAAGCATTCATATTCATTTGCTTTTGAGCATGCTATGCCGGCTGTTTTCCAGCCTCTTACTATAGCCTCTTTATAAGCCAAGGCAAGCACTCCGACATTTGTCAGCCCAGAAACAACCTTCTTTGGCGCATCAGGATTTTGCAAGCCTATCTTATCATACGCGTCTTTAATCATTCTCATTGCTTCAGCTTTATCAAACCTTGACGGCGGGCAATATCCCACAACGCCTATTCTTACTTCATTCATTTTTCTCCTTTTCAAGCCTTTCATAAACGCCCTGCTTTACCTTTTCAAAAAAATCCTTGGTCATAAAATGATTTATAGTGCTTCCTGGATAGGGCTCAAAGCATTTTTCCGGCATGACATCGTCTTCCTGTGTGAAGCCAAGCCTTTTGTCTATGCCTCTTGCAATCCTGTAAGCCTTTTTGGCAACATCTCTTAATTCATCCATTGAAGCCTTTTCTCCAAAAACCCTTTCATAAAGCGAGCTCACTTCATCATACTTGAGCTTTGAAAACTTGCATGCGCCATTCATGTCATACAAAAGTATCTGCGGGCCTCTTATAACATTTTCAATCCATTCCTCTGCTGTATTCTTTGCAAGAGGATACCACGCCCCATTATATGTGTCCATTGATGTATGCAGCCCTGCAATTGCAAACGCATATCCTGGGTTAAGGTTTCCCGGATAAGCAGCAAACTCTATGCCCTTAACATGCATTGCATCAGGAGCATTGCCTGCATACCTAAACAAGCCTTCTTTTAGAGGATGCTCTCCCCTGGCTATTTTTAACAGCAGGCTCTTTGCAAAATCAAAATCTCCAAGCTTTCCCTGCTTTTGCATCTCATAACCAAGGCAAACGCCTGCTGACATGGAATCAACACCCATCTCATCAGAAATATTGATAAGCTCCATTGTTTGTTTTATGTCCTTTATTCCAAGATTAATGCCTAAAAGAACACCTGGCTCAAAATCCAGCTTTCCGAGCTTATTCTCTTTCCAGCACTTTATGCCGCAGGCATAGCATCCTTTATCAACCACATCATAGCCCTCTTTAGCCCTGTTCTCCCTGTAAAGCCTTTCTGTTCCATCAGATTTTCCTGATGAAAAATTATTATGCACATTAACCCCAAGCTCCTCCATGCCATCAAGATTTCCGTCAAAAGTCCCTTTGTCCCTGTATTTGAATGCCCTTCCGCCTGCTGCAATATCCTTGTTAAGCGTTGCAACATCACCAACATCCCTTGAAAATTCCTTGCCTGTTGCTGCAATTGCCAGAAGGTTCTTGCTTGCCATGACTGCTCCCATGCCGCCCCTGCCTGCAAATCTCATATTCTTTGTTCCCTTTTTAATCTGGTCATATGTGCTGAATGCAATGCTCGCATATCTTACCATTCTCTCGCCAGCAGGGCCGATAACAGCGAATGCTGCCCCGGGATGCGCTTGAGCAAGGGCTTTTATCTTTTCATCGGTTGTCTTGCCCTGCAAAAATCCTGCATCCTCCAGGCAGGCATTAGCCTCTCCGCCTTTATTGTCTAAAAAAAGATAAACAGGGCTTTCACTTCTTCCTGTAATATTTATTGAATCCAAGCCGCATGAGGCAATCATAGGGCCCAAGTCACTGCTTGCTGTTGAAAAATATATGCCATTTGCCCCGCTCTTGCTTGTCTTTTCAGGGCTTAAGCCAGTGACATATGCCCTTCTTGCTGCTGTAACCTTGCTTCCTGTAAGGAATCCAATATTAAAACAAAGCAGATTTTCAGGGCTATACGCATCCCTTAGTTCAGGATGCTTCTCAATATGCCTTTTAATGTCATGAACTGCCTTTCCAAATCCGCCAAGCCTCTCCTCCAGGCGTACTTTAGAGGCATCAGCAGATTCATTAGACAGCTGCCTATCTGAAAGGTTCACACTTAGCGTATTAATCTTAGTTCTCATAAAAATCAGTGTCATTCATGGTTTTTAAAGCTTTCTATAAGTAACTACTTTATAGTGAATATTAAATTAGAAAGAGCCTTTCGAAAAGATTTATATATATTGTAAACTATACACTTTTATGCCAGAGCAAGACTATCCCAAGCCGTCTGTGACAGTAGACACAATCATCTTCACGCTTAAGGATAATGAGCTGAAGGTGCTGCTTATCAAAAGAAACATAGAGCCATTTAAGAATATGTGGGCTATTCCCGGCGGCTTTGTCAGGATTAAGGAGTCATTGGAAGAGGCTGCCAAGCGCGAGCTTGAAGAGGAGACTGGCGTCAAGGATGTGTATCTTGAGCAGCTTTACAGCTTTGGTGATATTAATCGGGACCCGAGAGGCAGGGTGATTACTGTGGCATATTTTGCCCTTGTTAATTCTGAAAAAACAAAATTAGAGGCAAAGACAGATGTTTCAGAAGCCAGATGGTTCTCTGCCTCAAAACTGCCAAGCCTTGCCTTTGACCATGAAAAGATTTTGCAGTATGCGCTAAAAAGGCTGAGATGGAAGTTTGAGTATACAACAGTCGCTTTCTCCCTTCTGCCAAAGAAATTTACGCTCACACAGCTGCAGAAAATCTATGAGATTGTTTTTAACAGGAAATTTGACAAGAGGAACTTTAGAAAAAAAATCCTGTCCCTGAACCTGGCAGAAAAAACAAAGGAAAAAAAGAAGGATGTCTCGCACAGGCCTCCTCAGCTTTACTCCTTCAGGAGAAAAATCGGGGATATTGTTGAAATTATATGATTTTTTAGTTTATCAAGAAAACCCTTTTGGGCAATATAGTTTAAGTCTTTTGGCATATGAATCGGTGATAGTTCCCTTAATCAAAACGTCTGAAAAATCTTTAATAAAGCTGGTGTAATATTGATACTCAGAATCAATGTCATCTAATGGAAGATTGTGTAAACCAACAGATGGTGCTAAAAAATGTTTATGTATAACTAAAAAGTTTCTGTCTTTAGTCACCTTCTGCCTTTCTCTTACAGCAAAGCAAATATATTCTATTAGTTTGCTGATCTCATTGTCAGTTAATGATCTTTCTTCCTCAGCTATTTTTTCAATAGTTTTTTCCATAAATCACAAACCTGCTCAACTTTAAAAACTTATATTTACTTCAGAATATATGTACAGCCCAAAGCCGCTTTTTGAGGAGAGAATGAAAGCCCTGCTTGAAAGCCCGGAAGACTATGAAAAATTCTTAGAGTATGCAAAATTGCCTCTGCCAAGAACAATACGCTGTAATACCTTGAAGATTTCTGCCCAGGAGCTTAAGCAAAGGCTTGAAGAAAAAGGATGGAAAATCAGGCAGCCTTTTCCAGAATATCCCGAGATAATGATTGTTGAATCAGTCTTGCAGCCAGGAGAGCTTGGCAAGAGCATTGAGCATGTGATGGGATATTATTATATTCAGGAGATGAGCAGCATGATGCCTGTGATTGCCCTGCAGCCAAAGCCTGGTGAGATTGTATTAGATTTATGCGCTGCTCCGGGCAGCAAAACCACCCAAATGTCTGCATTTATGCAGAATGCAGGAACAATAATTGCAAATGACAACAGGATTGACAGGATACAGATACTGGCATCAAACCTTGAAAGATGCGGGTGCATGAATGTCATTGTTACAAGGAATGATGGCGTGCAATTATGCGAGAGGCTTGCAGGAGCAGGAATGAAATTTGACAAGATTCTTGTTGATGCGCCCTGCTCAGCAGAAGGCAATGTGAGAAGCAACCAAAAAACCCTGCTTATGTGGAACATAAGGATGATTGAAAAGCTGGGCAGAATGCAGAAAAAACTCGCCCTGTCTGCATTTCAGCTGCTGAAGGAAGGCGGGGAAATGGTGTACAGCACATGCACGCATGCGCCAGAGGAAAATGAGGCAGTTGTTGACTTTCTTGTTAAAAACTTCAATGCCCAGTCTGAAAAAATCTCTCTGCCGTTAAAGTGCAGGCAGGGAATAACAGAATGGGGAAATGGAAAGCTTGAATTTTCACAGGAGATTAAATCAGCATGCAGGATCTACCCGCAGGACAGCAACACTGAGGGATTTTTTGTTGCAAAGGTAAAAAAAGGTGTATAAGCTTTAATCAAAAACATGGAAATAAAAATACTAAACTCAAAAGAAAAACATAAGATAGCTGAAAAGCTCAAAGAGAGGTTTGGTATAGCAAGCATTCCATACATAATTGTGCAGTCTGGAAAGGAAAGGCTAAGGATTGCCTCAATAAACCTTTCAATAGACGAGCTTGAAAAGCTCTCTAAAAATGCAAATATAGAGCTGATTGGGCTGTATTTTGCCACGCTTGTTAATGAGGAGATAAGGTTAAGCATGGATGCAACGCACCTTTTAAAAAGCCAGATAAACAAGAATATCCTGGAAATAAGCGAGAGTGAAAAGGATGAGTGGCTGAAGGGAAGGGACTTGCAGAGGGAGAATGCAGAAAGGGGTTTTGTTGTAATAAAATACAGGGATGACTTGCTTGGAACAGGCAAGCTTTCACAGGACAAAATCAGCAATTTTATCCCAAAAGAGAGAAGGATAAAGGAAAACAGATAAGATGGCTTGTAATGCTGTTAGTATAGATTTGGAAGAGTGTGTAAATAAAGGCATGAAAGGGATAAAGGTTTACGCAACCCTGAAAGACGGCACAAAGCCCTGCTGTGAAAGTTGCATAGGAACAAAGCAGTATGCAGTTGAAAATGGGGCAGGATGCTATCTCGCTAAAAGAACATACCTAAAATTTATGGATATAGAAGCAAGATGACGGAAAAACATTATGGTGGAAATGCAAGTTTTGGCGCGCAAGGCGCAATGCCAAAGGCAAATGAAAAAACAAGCAAGGCTGCTGTTAAAACTGAAGCCAGGGAGGCAAAAACAGCATCAAGAAAAACTGACAAAGATGATTTTGAAGATTACAGAAAGGCAGGCAGGATAGCAAAGCAGGCAGTTGAGTATGCAAAAAGCATAATAAAAAAAGGCATGCCTCTCTTGGACGCGGCAGAAAAGATTGAAAATAAAATCATAGAGCTTGGAGGCAAGCCAGCTTTTCCAATAAATCTCTGCATAAATGACATTGCTGCGCATTACACCCCTTCACATAATGATGAAACCTGCGCATCCGGGCTGCTAAAGGTTGATATTGGCGTTCATGTTAACGGGGCAATAGCGGACACTGCTTTTTCCATTGATTTGGCAGAAAGCGGGGAAGAAAGCGAGAAAAACAAAAAGCTTATTCAGGCAAGCGAAGAGGCATTAAGCAATGCAATTAAGCTTATAGTTGAAAAGAAAGGAAAATCAGAGTTAGGAAGCATAGGGAAGGCAATTCAGGACAGCATAGAGAAATTTGGCTTCTCGCCAATAAAAAACCTCTGCGGGCATGAGCTTGGAAGTTATATTGTACATTCCGGCTGCACAATCCCAAACTATGACAACAAGAATGCAAATCCTATTGATGATGGCGCATATGCAATAGAGCCCTTTGCAACAGCAGGGCAGGGTGTTGTTTATGATGGCAAGCCCTCTGGCATATACAGATTGCAGGAAAGAAAGGCAATCCGCGATGCCCTGGCAAGAGATATTCTTAATTATGCAGAGCAGGAATACAGAACACTTCCATTCTGCGAAAGGTGGATTGTAAAAAAGTTTGGCACGCGGGCGCTTCTTTCTTTAAGATATCTTGAGCAGGCAGGAATACTGCATCATTTCCCCCAGCTTGTTGAAAAATCTCATATGCCTGTAAGCCAGGCAGAGCATACGATTGCTGTCAGCAAAGAAAAAGCAGAGGTGACGACAAAGTAATAAACAAGCCTATTTTATTTTTGCATCACTTTTTATCATTTTTATAATCTCTGGAAACTCAGATATTTTAAAATGCCCATTTTTATTTTTATAGAGAATAATATTTGCATTTTTTAGTTTATTCCCATATTTTTTAGCATGAGATACCGGAATGACATCATCATTTTTTGAAAACAATAAATTGAGGTTTTTGGAATTTTTCTCAATCAATGATAAATCTGGCTTAAGTTTGAATCCGCCAACTAAATCTTCGCCAGTTATTGTATTGTCAAATGGCGGGCAGATTAAATAAGTAGACAATATCTTTTTGGGAAATCTTTTTTCAGACAAATATTTTGCCAGAAAAATTCCCCCTAATGAAATGCCTATTAAGATGATATTATTTTTCAATTTAGGAAAATGTCTCTCAAAATAAATTTTCCATTCATTATATTTTGCATTATCTTGCAAGGGCATGCGGGGTTTAATAATCTGAAAATTCTTGCCCAAATTTTTCTTTAAGTAGTCATCTGTCCAGCGTATTTTTTCTTCAATTGATATTTTTCTGTTTTTTAAAAAATGTAAGTAATCTTTTTTATTCTTAAAAGTCATTCCGCCATGAATTATTAATATTTGGGTTTTCTTTTTCATAATCACCAATTCAATTAAACTTTTTGTTTTCACCCAGCATAAGCAGAGATGATAACTGAGTAAATAGGCTACATTAAGCAAAAGCTAATCTAATTAAACCTCTAGATTTATTCTTTTTGTTAATATGCTCAGTATCAATCTCTTCCATCTCCTTATCCCTTTTTATTTTAAGCATACCATCAAATGTATTAAATGAATCTAGCAACTCCTGGGAATATGCCTCATGCACAAACATTTCTTCCGATGCTTTTCTTACTAATTCAGATTTGCATTTTGGGCAATACATGCTTTCAATGCCCATATTAACAGGGCCATAAAAACCCTTTCCACACATCAAGCATTCAAGCGCACAATAATTCATGAGTCCCATAAAGAAATATAGACTCGGGAGTTTAAAAATCTATCCAGCATAAGTCGGCCCGCATTCCAGGGCAGACCTCGCTGACTTGAGATATTCTGACTCAATCTTCCTGTATCTTTCAACATCACCCTTGCTTATGCTTGCCTTTACCTTTCTCATTGCCTCTTCAAAGTGCTTCTTTGATACCTCCTTGGCATTCTTGTCTTTTCTTAATGCAAGCATTGCTGCCTCCCTGCATAATGATTCAATATCTGCGCCAACATAGCCATCTGTCTGCTCTGCCATCTTGTCAATATTAACATCCTTTGCCAACGGCATGTTTTTTGTGTGTATCTTAAATACATCAAGCCTGCCTGCCTTGTCAGGAGGAGACACCATCAAAAGCCTGTCAAACCTTCCAGGCCTCAGGATTGCGCTGTCCAGCATGTCTGGCCTGTTTGTCGCCCCGATAACAATAACATTCTGCAGCTCCTCCAATCCATCCATCTCTGCAAGCATCTGATTTAGCACCTGCTCTGTGGCTCTTGCTCCTGCCTCCAATCCTCTTCTTGCTGCGAGGCTGTCTATCTCATCAAAGAATATTACGCAAGGAGACACCTGCCTCGCCCTCTCAAAAATCTTTCTGACGCCCTTTTCACTCTCGCCGACCCACATGCTCAGCAATGAGGGGCCTTTAACCTGTATAAAGTTTGCTTCAGATTCTTTGGCAACTGCCTTTGCGAGAAGTGTCTTGCCTGTTCCAGGAGGGCCGTACAGCAAAATTCCTCTTGGCGGCCTTATTCCCATTCTTGTAAATGATTCAGGATATTTCATAGGCCATTCTACTGCCTCTTTAAGCTCCTGCTTAATTCCCTCCAAGCCACCAATATCACTCCATTTAATATTAGGTGTTTCAACCAAAACCTCGCGCATTGCAGAAGGCCTTACAGTTCTCAATGCCTCTTTAAAGTCATTCTGAGTTACTTTCAGCTCCTCTAAAACCTCTTTGGAAAGCTCTTCCTCGCCTTCCATCTTAATCTTTGGCAGCACCTTTCTTAAAACAACCATTGCAGCCTCTTTTGCCAGGGAAGAGATGTCTGCGCCTACAAACCCGTGCGTTATCGCAGCCAGCTCCTCAAGATTAACATCCTTTGTCAGCGGCATGTTTCTTGTGTGTATTTTCAAGATTGAAAGCCTGCCGTTCTTGTCAGGAACATTTATTGAAATCTCCCTGTCAAACCTTCCTGGGCGCCTTAATGCAGGGTCAAGTGAATTAGGCCTGTTTGTTGCTCCGATAACAACAACCTTTCCCCTGCTCTTCAGCCCGTCCATCATTGTCAACAGCTGTGAAACGACTCTGCGTTCCACCTCGCCATAAACCTCCTCTCTTTTCGGGGCAATGGCGTCTATCTCATCAATAAATATGATAGAAGGCGCTGTTTTTTCTGCATCCTCAAATATGTCGCGGATTCTTTTTTCGCTTTCGCCGTAAAATTTTGACATAATCTCTGGCCCATTCAGCAAAATAAAGTTTGCCTCGCTTTCATTCGCCACTGCCTTTGCCAGCAGTGTCTTGCCTGTTCCAGGAGGGCCGTGCAGCAAAACGCCCTTTGGCGGCTCTATGCCCAGTTTTAAGAAAAGCTCGGGATGCTTCAGGGGCAGCTCTACCATCTCACGAATCTTTTTTACCTCATCTGTCAACCCGCCTATGTCCTCGTATGTAACCTCAGGAACCTTTTCTTCACTTACTTCAACTGCCTTCGGGCTCAAAACCATCTCAGTATTCTCTGTAATAACGCATTGCTGGGCAGGAGTTGTTGAAACAACTACAAACCTAATCTGCTGTATGCCTCCAAAGCCAAAATTGCCGAGCGCCTCTCCGAAAAAGTCGCCAAAAAAATCCTCAAATTCCTCTGACATCAAATCCCTCCTTCTCTGAACGCCACCAAGCACAACAATGTCACCCTTCACAACAGCCCTTCCAAGCAATCCGCGCTTCATGCTCTCGGGGTCGCCCTGAATCATTATGCCTTTCTGCGAAGGCGCGATTGTTACCTTTTTTGCCTCTTTAATCTCTACTTTTTTTATCTCAACCACCTCTCCAATGCCTGTCTTTGCATTTCTTCTTATGATTCCGTCTATCCTCGCTATTCTCTCCCCTATGTCAGCAGGGTATGCCCTGTCAACAATCGCTACTGTTTCCCTGTTGCCTTTAATAGAAATAACATCGCCCCTCTTCAAGCCAAGCTGCCTCATGACTTCAGTATCAACTCTTGCTATGCCTTTGTAGGCATCGTCCTGCAATGCCTCTACAACCTTCAACTTGACAATTGATTCTTGTTTCATCTTCTTAATCTTTTTATTTTAATTACCCCATTATTATTAAGAGGGTGGGCGGCATCACTGAACAACAGCGATAGCTTACCTGCTTCCTCAAAACAAAGCCTTACCATGTCATTCATAATCCTCTCCTCTTCCTTGATAAAATTTACAATCTCCTTGGGTATGCTGACAGCATAACTGTTGCCAACAACACGCAACTTGACTTTAAAAATCTTGTTTTTTAGTGCCATAAAATCATTGTATTCCTGCATGTCAAGGGGATGCATAACACGCTCGCCGCAATGCTCGCATTTAAGGAACCTAATCCTAAAGCCGTCCTCCACAGACTCAAATGGCTTCATAACCCTTTCGCACTTGCCGCACAAAACCTTCTGCTCAAATATGTCTTTCATTTTTATTTGCTTTTAGTATACATCTTGTGTATACACAAGAGATATACACTATTTAAATATTTCGGTTTGCATGGCTTTGCATAAAAAAGCAATCCTGCGCGCAAGCTTATTTTC
>DATDUA010000020.1:0-4337 GCA_035290605.1 Candidatus Nanoarchaeia archaeon | reverse complement strand
CAAAGCCAGCACAAAAAGCCATAATCTCCAGCTCCAGAAGAATATTTTTGTGCCGTCAAGATGCGAGATTGGGAGTATGTTAAAGAATGCATAATAAATGCTGATTTTTGCAAGCTCGCCGGCACCGATAATGCTTGCTATTATTGTGAGTATAATGCTGCCGAAGATGCCGGCAGTTGCGATAAAGGCAAGATGCCTTTCAACCAATTCTGAGAAACGGGCGCCATAATGCTTTTTCGCAGCCTTTTCCTTTAATGGCCTCGAGTCAAACTGAAGAAAGGCAAGCCATTGGGCATAGCCGAGCGAGAGCAAGGACAGGACAACCGGCAGCAGTATTCCTACGGGAATGGGAATTTTGAAGTAGCTTGAAGGGGCAAACCAGAACCTCTGCCAGTGCCATGTTTTATGCCTGATGTCTGTTTCAAAATAATATGCTGCAAGCTTCTTGAGGAAAACTGCTGCAAATATAATCAAAAAAGAGTAAAAAAGAGAGGTAAGGAATTTTTCAGAGCCCTGCAGAAAGCTTAATACAAATGCAGATACTATTATTGCAATCACAATGTGGAAAAATTCATCCGGCTTGAGCATTTTTAAGCAAGGTTTTTGTTTTTTATAAAGTTTTGTATGCAGTTATTCGTCATTTTATAAATGTCAGAATTCCCATAATCTTTAATTTGAGGCTTAGATAATCGTGGAATTCTGATCATGCTCAAGAACCAAAGTTCTTGACATGCAAAGCTTTAAAAAGAAAAAGTATTTAAACTCATTAAGAGGGAAATTAAATATCAAAAGCGGTTAAAATGATAAAGATAAAAAAGATTTCAGAAGTAGTGGGAAAGAGGGTTTACACTGATGCAGGTGACTTTTTCGGGCAGATTGAAGAGGCAAACCTCATTGAGAACAAGATTGACGGCTGGAGAATAAGGGTTGCCGGAGGCGTTGGCAGCTATCTTGGCGGAGCAAGAGGGGTAGTTGTGCCGCACCAGTTTGTAAGAAGCATTGGGGACGTGTTTATCATAAGCAAGTCAGCAGTGCCTGTTCAGGAAATGCCCTCAGATGAAGCATCAGCAGAGACAGAAGAGACAGCTTAATTTTCTTAAGCTAGATTCACAAAAATGGTAGAAACTATACTTCAATCACCTATTTTTACAGAGATGGTTCTGCCATTCCTGCTTGTTTTTACTGTAATATTTGCAATACTTGAAAAATCAAAGATACTCGGCGACGGAAAGAGGCAGATAGACGCGCTTGTTTCATTTGCCATTTCTCTTATTTTTGTCTCATATTCTTATGCTACCGGAGTCATATCAAAGCTGATGCCATTTTTGGCAATATCGGCGATTGTCATTCTTGTGTTTATGATATTGTTTGCAATGGTTTTTGTCGGCAAGGAAGGGTTTGAGATGAGCAAGGGGCTGAAGATTACATTTGGGGTGCTGATTGCAATCGGCGTTGTGATAGTTGTATTATGGGCTACAGGCGCCATGGACAAGATTATAGAGTCATTTTCAGGCAGCGGTGATTCATCAGCAATATGGGCAAATGTAATATTGATTGCTGCAATTATTGTCGCAATTGTTGTTGCGTTTGGCAGAGGCTCTGCGCAGCAGCTGCCCGGGATGCCGCCTAAATAATTCGCCAAAGGGTGGAAAAACCGCTATCAAAAATTCCCCGGAAAAATTAAAACGAAAGATATTTAAACAATAGTTAGGTTGAATGAAGAGGAGAATAGATAAAAAATAAAAAGATGGCAGACATATTAACAGGATTGGCAACAAATATAGACACTGTTTTGCAGGAATTGGACACTATTGGATTTTTCAGGTATATCCTGCCGCTTTTGCTGATTTTCGCAATCCTTTTCGCAATCCTTTCAAAGATAGAGGTTCTCAAGGACAAGAAAGGCATAAATTTTATAATATCCCTGTCAATTGCACTGCTTGCAGTAATAAACCCCATTGTTTCAGATTTTTTCGCAGTGTTATTTCCTGAATTTGCAAGGGGAATTTCAATACTGCTCGTGGCAATGATTCTGATAGGTGTGTTTGTTCCTCTTTGGCAGGAGCAAGGCAAAGGAAAGTGGGGCTGGGGAAATTATATATTCATGGGATTGGGAATACTGATATTCCTGATCATAGCGCTTAACAGCCTTAACAAAACAGGGTTTGCAGGAAGCTGGTGGTGGGACAGGTATATGGGTGCGATAATTGTCTTATTGATTTTTGCCGGCGCGGTAATAGCTGTGATGACTGCGGGAAAAAGGGGCGATGGTGATGCAGCTGCACCACATCCCTAAATTTTCGGGTCGTAAATAAATTTTATATTTTTATAGATAAGCAAGATACTAAAGATTCAAACATGGCAATAGATGTTTCAGCATTCAACTATTTTATGCCGCTTTTCGGCTTTCTTCTTGTTTTTGTTGTGAGTTATGCCCTGCTGGCAAAGGCAAAGTTTTTGGGAGAGAATAAATTCATTATTATTCTTGTGAGCTTTATCCTTGCAATCATCTTTGTCACGGTTTCAAGCGCAAGGCAGATTGTGCTGAAGATTGTGCCGTGGTTTGCTGTGCTGGCTGTCCTGATTCTCCTGATTGCGCTTATTATTGCAATCTCCCAGCAGAAGATAGACGCTATCATGAAGCCGGGCGTGGCATGGGCTTTTATAGCAGTCCTTATAGTCATGTTTATTATTGCTGCTATAATTGTTTTTACCCCGATTTTGGCGCCCGTATGGGAGGAGCAGCCTGATGCAAGCCCGACACTTGTTGCAATAAAGCAGTTTATTACATCCCAGAATGTCTTAGGAGCGATTCTTGTTCTGGTTGTGGCTGCAATAACAGCATGGGTAATAACGAGGAAAGAATAGGAAGAATATGCGAAAACAGAAAAAATGAGCTATGATTCAAGGCTAAGATACCAGATAAGAAAGTTTGCAAAGGAATGCAGATTTGGCAGTGCAAAAGAGCTAAGGAAAAATATGAAGGAGTTTGGGTTGAATTATAGCATGGAGGAATGGATAAGGGGCAAAATGTTCCAAGAGGAATATTCTATGAATTTGGAAGAAATAGAAAAGGATGTGCCGCACCTGCCTGATGAGCTTTCTTTGTTAGTTGCATAAAACAAGAATAGGAATTATGCTACCCAAGGCTTAAAAGATATTTATCTCAGATAGTCTTCAAATTCTGGCTCGGATTTTTGCTTTCTTGATTTTGCAGGCTTTTCTGCAATTTCTTCCTGCATGCTCTGTTCAGGCGCTTCTTCTGGCTGCTGCGCCTGCCCCGGCTGGAATCTTCCTGACGCCTTTCTTGCCCTGTCCATAAGCGGATTGAGCGTTTTGCTGAATGTGTCCTGCATTGCCTGCATCTCTGTCTTTATGTCATCAAGATTTTTCCCATAGCTTCCAATCCTGCTTAGTATTGATAGCTGAAGGCTCTCAATCAATGACTCTATTTTTCTCAGCCTCTGCTCAGCATCCTCAAGCTTTGCCTCGGCAATTTTTCTGAATTCTGAAAGGGAAGAGAGCTTTTTATTTGTGTCAGAAATTTTCTCTGCAACAATCTGCTCTGCAAGCTCGCTCATTGTTTCTGTTTCATACCCTCCCTGCCCCGCCTGCTGAGGGTATTGGTATTGCTCAGGATACTGGGACTGCTGAGTTGGGTAAATATATTCAGGAGCTTCCTGCTGCATTTGCTGGAATTGCTGGGGCATCTGCGGCTGTGGAATTTGGGAAGGTGCTTCCTGCTCCATTATTGATGGCTGCATACTCTCTGCAGAAATTTGAGCCTGTATATTTTCTGATTGAGCTTCAGGCGCATAGTCAACTGCAGATTTCACACTTGCCTGAGAAAGCGCATTTGTTATCTCTCTGGGAGAGACGCCTCTTTCTTTCAGCGCGCCAATAATTGCAGAGTCACCATACCCCTTTTTTCTCAAATCCAAGACAGTTTCAAGCAGTGGCATTTTTTAATCAAGAAAAACACATTTTAAGTTTAAAAACCCTTCTTTTTAACGTTCCTTTATTCAGCTCTTAGGCTTTTCCTTTTCCAATGCCTCCTTTATCATGTTTTCAACATCCTCTATTCTTGCGTACCTAAGCGGCTCAAACATCTTTATCTGCCTCTGCAGCATTTCAATCTCTGATTTTCTTGCAAAGCTGTCAAATTCCTCAGAGATTCTTGAGATTGTGCCTTTCAGCCGCGCCATTTCCTGCTTAAAGAGCTCAACATCCTTTTTTAATGAAATAATTGAATCATCAGCGCTTTCTTTCATCTCAATGAGATTCCTGCCTATCAGCAATACCCTGTCTTTCAGCATTCTCTGCTTTTCCTCAATGTC
>DATDUA010000019.1:0-2827 GCA_035290605.1 Candidatus Nanoarchaeia archaeon | reverse complement strand
GGGTATCCGTTGTTGAAAGGACAAAAACCTGATTAGCCACAGAGGACACAGAGGCACAGAGAAAGACAAAAAAAGACACTGAAAGACACAGATAAATTATGATTAAAAGAACAAAGACTTGAACACGAATGACACAAATGGGACAAAGGACACGAATAACTAATAAGGGCTAAAGAAAAAATAATTTAGTTTTAATTTTATCTCTTATTTGTGCTATTCGTATATTCGTGGAATTCGTGTTCCAGATATTTTCTAATTTCCTATACATCAAGGATAACGAATAGGAGGCAGTATGAAACATTTTTATACAGTTATTATTACTATGATTTTGTTTTTGCCTCTCCATAGTTTTGCAGAGGTTAAGGAGATTATTTCCGAAGGCACATACAACATGGGGGATGGGGAGACGCCGGGTGTTGCGGAAAGCAGGGCATTACTACAGGCAAAGAGGATTGCACTTGAACAGGCAGGGACTTATGTAGAGAGTTATACAAGGGTAGAGAATCTGCAATTGACAAAGGATGAGATACAAGTTCTTGCATCAGGGATTATGGAAGTTACCATACTTGATAAAAAGAGGACTGTTGTAGGAGATGGTATTCACTTTTGGGTCCAAATCAAGGCAAAGGTCAATACTGATAAGATTGAAGAAATGGCAAAGAGGGTAAAAGAAAAATCAGTAATAGATGATTACAAAAAGATTCAGGAGGCTTATGATAAAAGCCAGAAAGAGATTGAGGAACTAAAGAAACAGTTGGCAGGGGCAAAGGGTGAAAAGAAAAAGAAACAGGTAGAGGCAAAGATTACAGATGAGGAGAGGCTATTACAGGCGAATGAGTGGTTTGATAAAGGGTATCAGTATGCGTTAAATAAGGAATATGATGAAGCAATAGAGGCATACACAAATGCAATTGCCTTAACCCCAAATCTTGCCAATCCCTACAACAATCGTGGGAATGCTTATGCTAAAAAAGGACAAAATGACAGGGCGATTGAGGATTACAGTAAGGCAATAGCCTTAGACCCGAATGATGCCGCAGCCTACTACAATCGTGGGATTGTTTATGCTGACAAAGGACAATATGACAGGGCGATTGAGGATTACAGTAAGGCAATAGCCTTAGACCCGAATTATACCAATGCCTACAACAATCGTGGGAGTGCTTATGATAACAAGAAACAATATGACAGAGCGATTGAGGATTTTAACAAGGCAATTGCATTAAACCCAAATGATGCCGAAGCCTACAGCAGTCGTGGGCTTGTTTATGCTAACAAAGAACAATATGACAGGGCGATTGAGGATTACAGTAAGGCGATTGCCTTAAACCCGAATCTTGCCTTTGCCTACGTCCAACGTGGGCATATGTATGGCAGTAAAGAACAATATAACAGGGCGATTGAGGATTACAGTAAGGCAATTGCCTTAGACCCGAATCTTGCCCAAGCCTACACCAGTCGTGGGTTTGTATACGATATATCAGACAATATGGGCAGGGCTATATCTGATTTTCAAAAGGCATGTGATATGGGGGATGAGAATGGGTGCAAGGGATTGCAGATGGTTTTAGAAAAAAGGTAGCCTGTAAATTTCTTGCATATGTAAAAAGAAAATAGAAAAAGAGGGTCTTGAAATATGACTTTTAGAAAACTGCCCGCAACGGCAGATGACATGCTAAAGGAACTTGATATTAAGGAAATTATAAAAATCATAAGGAGAAGGGAGAACAAACAGAGAGAAATGGGGAAGGAAAAAAGATTATTTTGAAAAATATTTCTTTTCTCCCTTTCCCTCATTAATTTTCCCCATTCTCCTTAATCTTTTTCTTTTGTTCTAAAAAGATAATGCAGGGTTGCTTGGAAAAAGCAGTGTGATAAAATAAATCAGGAGGTGAAAAATATGCAGGCTTTTAAGTATCATTCTGTGGTTAAAGAAAATGGAATTGTAGAAATACCAAAAATACCTTTAAGAAAAGGACAAAAGGTTGAGGTTATTATCTTTCCTGAAAACGAAGAAGGGATTAACCTGATGGAGGCATCAGAAAGCAGTTTGAAATTCTGGGATAATCCTATAGACAACGAGGTTTGGAATAATGTATAGCCAGAGAGATATTGTGCTTAAAGTTTGGCAAGGTTTCTAATAAAATCTTTGAACAGATAAAAGAATCCATTGGCATGATAATTGACTGATTAATGGGCAGGGCTATTTCTGATTTACAAAAGGCATGTGATATGGGGGATGAATTGGGGTGCAAGAATTTGCAGAGGGCTTTAGAAAAGAGATAAATTTGGTGATTGAGAATCCAGACAGGTGTAAAGGATAAAAACTTATTATGCCTTTAGAAGTTGTAATTAAAGAACATGCAATATTTGAAGCAGAGCGAAGAGGAAAGGTAAGATGAAAGTTATATTCGATTCCGAAACAGATACCCTCAGCCTTATTTTCAGAGAGGAGAAGGTAGCTGAAAGCGATGAGGTTAGGGAAGGTGTAATTATAGATTACAGTAAAAATGGAAAGATCGTATCAATGGAGATACTTGACGCATCAGAACAAATATCTGAACCACAGGGAATACTGTTTGAGCTTAAGGGTAAAGAAAAAGCCTTCGCTTAACGGCTTACCATAAAGATGCTTATAATATGGTGAAAAAAATAGGGTCTTGAAATATGACTTTTAGAAAACTGCCCGCAACGGCAGATAACATGCTAAAGGAACTTGATATTAAGGAAATTATAAAAAGCATAAGGAGAAGGGAGAACAAACAGAGAGAAATGGGGAAGGGAAAAAGATTATTTTGAAAAATATTTCTTTTCTCCCTTTCCCTCA
>DATDUA010000018.1:0-5807 GCA_035290605.1 Candidatus Nanoarchaeia archaeon | reverse complement strand
AGCAGAGCTGGAAAAGGCAGAAAATGTAATTGTTGTTGAGAACAATGCAACTGCCCCGCTTGCAAGCCTGATAAAAGACAAGACATGTGTTTTTGTTGAGGACAAAAATAAAATATTAAGGTACGACGGCAGGCCTTTCTTTCATGATGAGCTTAAAGAGGAGATTGAGAGGAGGATAGGATGAAAAATCAAAAGATTTATAAACTTCAAGATATTAATGATATTAACATGCTCCCCGGTGATCGGAATGGGTCGCCGGATGATTACTTTTATAGTTTTCTTGATGCACTTAGGGGAGAGATAGCAAAATGATAAAAACAGAAATAAGATACAGCTGGATTTATGATGTTTTCTTAAATAATCACGATTTTAATTTTTCTCTTAGGGAATATAAAGAACTGCAGAGAGAGTGCAAACCATTTGAAAAGTTATACAAAAAGAATATCAACCAAATAATCAGATTAATTGAGAAAGCAACAAAAAGAAAGAAATGGGCTTATAATTTTATTCCTGTTTATATTGTAAAAGTAAAGCCAAGAAATAACGATAAAAAGTGGAAAGCTTTTGCAGACCCTTTAACAATGAAATATTTTGAAAAAGAATCACCAGAAAGACTGCTTAAAAGATTAGTTCATGAATTAATTCATATGAATTTAGATAATGAAGAACAAATAAAAAGAGGAAGAAATAAAAATGAGGAGTTAGTTAAATCAATAACTGAAAATGTTTGGAGAAACTTGAATTTAAAATGACCCTACAAGACTTGTCAACAAAAAACCCCAATACATGGTGCCCTGGCTGTTTCAACTTTCAGATACTGGCAGCTGTGAAGAATGCAGTTGCAAAAGAGATTTCTGATGGCAAGCCGGGAAAAACCAAGGCTGATTTTGCAATTGTTACAGGGATTGGGTGCCATGCAAAGATGTTTGATTATGTGAATCTCAACGGGATAAACACGCTGCATGGAAGGGTTCTGCCAACATGCCTCGGCATGAAGGTGGGCAATCCAAACCTTAACATAATTGGCTTTTCAGGTGACGGGGATGCATATGCAGAGGGCATGGAACATCTTATTCATGCAGCAAGGTATAATTCTGACTTCAAGTATGTTGTTCATAACAATCAGGTTTTCGCATTAACAGTAGGCGAGCCAACACCGGTGACAGAAATCGGCTTTGCAGACAAGACAACACCCTTGGGGGTTAAGCTGCAACCAATGAACCCAATAAAACTAATGCTAGCAGCAGGAGCAGGCTTTGTTGCGCGTGTTTTCGCAGACATAAAGCAGATTGAATATGTCATGCAGGAAGCATTCAGGCACAAGGGCTTTGCCTTTATTGAGATTATACAGCCATGCATTATATTCCACCCAGATATTGGCTTCAAGGAGAAAACATACTCGCTGGAGCAGGCAGGGCATGACAAAACAGACATCAAGGCAGCAATGGAAAAAGCAGATGAGTTTGACTACAACACAGCAAAAAAGATTCCCTGCGGCATCTTCTACCAGAAAGAAAGAGCAGCCTTTGAGGATTTATGGCCTCAGCTTCAGCAGCTGAAAAAGAAAGGCATTGGCTGGAAGGATGTGAAGAGGTAAAGAAAAATTAAAGCGCGAATTGTTTAGCCTCTCCGTATTAAATCAAAAGCTTTAAATACCATAAAATGGTATAATTATTAGATAATTATTATAAAAATACCATAAAATGGTAAATATTGATACCTTACTTAAGAAAGGAAGAATCAGCAGGATTGGCGAACTGGAAATTGAGAGATATGTTAATTTCTTTGAGAGTTCATACAAGGACAACTTAGAACACTGCAAATTCAATATTGAGAAATTTCCAAGATGGAGCATTATCTCTGGATATTATGCAATGCATGATTTAACAAAGCTTATCATAGCAAAAAAATTCGGGATAAAGGTTAATTTTAAGGTTCATCTTACAACTATCCAGCTATTAAGAGAGTTTTTAAAAAACAAAGAGTTAACCAAGCACCTAGAGAAAGCATATAAGGAATTTTTGAGCCTGGCTAATGACTTAGAAGAAGCCAAGAAGGAAAGAACAAGGGTGCAGTATTACACAGGAACCTCTTTTCTTTTGGAAGAATACAAAAAGAGAGCCAAAGAGTTCTATGAGAGTATTGTTATAGTCTACATAAATAAGATATTGTCTTTGCTGTAAAATGATAGAGCTATTTGACAAAAATGTTTTAAGGATTTTAACTGTTTTCTCTATTTCACCCGGCTCAAGATTAAACAGGAAAGTTCTAAAGGAAAAAACAATGTTGCCCAATATTGTATTGGACAAAACAATATCAAGATTGCTGAATTTTAAAATACTTGCAAGAGAAAAAAACCTGTTTGCCTTAAACTTCAGGAATGGTGAGGTTAAAAAAATAGTTGAGATTATTGCAGAAAATTACAGCAAATTAAAACAGCTTCCTCTAAAGGAATATTTTATAATTATTGATATTTGCGAAGAGCTGTCAAAGATTAAAGGCATGGAAGAGATATATTTATTTGGCAGTTATGCAAAATTAGTCTTCACAGAAAATTCAGACATAGACCTAGCAATTGTTTCAGATAGTGCAAATAAAAGAGATGCTGAAAGGGCAATTAAAAAGCTTGAAAAAAAATATAAAAAAGCAATTGAGGTGCATTATTTTTCAAAAAAATTTCACAGCAACAAAAAAGACCCTCTTGTTAAAGAAATCCTGCAACACGGGGTAAAGCTTATCTAATTTTGAGGTAGCTTCCTTCTGATTAAGACATAGAATGAATAATACGGAAATCTTTCTTCTAAATTTTGAGTCTTTTCTTTCCCGCCTAAAAGCAAATATCTCTTAGTTTCTGGTTCTTTGCTGTCTGAAAAATGTAAATTTGCTAGTTGCCTGTTGCTTTCCATATCCTCGATTATTCCTTGACTAGGAGCCCAAATAGCTGTTAGCATATTGCTTTTGCTTAGATGCTTGTAATAAATGTCTAGGTTTCCTTCATTTATCTTTAGTTCACCATGTTTCCTGCTAATCCAGATGTTTAATTCATTAGGGTCATTTGGAATTATTATCTTTTTGCCATTATAGCTTGGCCTTTCTATAAACTGCATAATCCCGCAGGCTATATTCTCATGCTCCCCCATTCTTCTTTTAATCCCACCATCACAGATGTCTTGTTCTTCTCCAGATGCCCTTCCAATAATTGTATCATTAACTAAAGGAATTCTGAGTGTGGGCTCATTGAAATTAAGACTGTCCCCTCTTGCAAAAAATGTACCAACATCTATATCATATTTTAAGGAAGTATACATGCAGAAATGTGAATTTTATGGTTATTTAAATTTTGTTGTTATCTTATTTCAGCATCCAAACCTCTAATCTCTCAAAGAACAAAGTCTGCGTTTCAAGCACCCTGCATTTTAGGTTTTGTTTTTCAATCTCTTTTTTAATCCTGCTTTTCGGAGTTAAGGAGCTAATTACAATCAGGATTTTTCCATTATCGCTCAAATAGCTTTTTGCCTGTCTTAAAAATCTTAGGATTGTTTCATCTCCAAGCCTGCCGCCTGTTGTGTCCTTCCCCTTATCATGCCCTGTTTTGTCTTCCGGCAGGTATGGTGGATTAAAAATAATCAAGTCAAATTTTTCTTTTCTTCTTTTCTTGCTTATATTTGAAAACAAGTCTGACAAGACAGCATTAAATCCTTTTTTCTTGGCGAGTTTTACTGCTTCTGTGTTTATGTCAACAGCGAAGATATTTTTCTTTTTTACCCCCGACTCAGAACATGCCTCTGCCTGAATTCCACTTCCTGTGCCCATATCAAGCGCTCTTGCAGCAGGATTTTCTATCAGAATGCCTTTTAATTGTTTTCTTGCATGCTTTGCAAGCAGGAATGAATCCTCTGCTGGCTCATATATTGGCATTTTTGTATATTACCCAAACATGCTGAAGAATTCCTCTCTGAGCTCTGTAAAGCCCGGCAGAACCAAAAAAAGCAAAAATCCGGCAAGCAATAAAAAGATTATTGCAAGCATCACAATAAGAGCCATTCTCTTTCCAGAGCCTTTTGGCCTTTCTTTCGCCAGAATTTGCTGCATCTGCATAGGCTGCTGCGCTGGCATTTGAGGCAATTGCTGCTGCTGTTGTGCCAATGTTGCTGCGGTTTTTAACTGGGGTGAAATTAATTCTGCTGGCGCCTGCACTGCTGATTTTGGTTGCACAGCAGGAATTGAGCTGCTTATCAAAGCTGCTGCCTCCTGAACCTCTTCTGCCTTATAGCCGGCATTTGTAAAGCTGCTTACAGCAACATCAATAGAATAGCCCCTTTCAACAGCATTTTTCAAGCCCGCGAGAATGTCCTGCCTAACCATTTTTATTGTTTGCCTGCATTTAATTTTCTACAGCTCAAGGCATTGCTTGTCCTGCATTATATGGCAGTTCTTTTCTAGCTTATACCCAAGCTCTGATGCCAGCTCTGCCATAGCGCTTAATTTCTGCAAGTCTCCATGAGCGGGAATTATATGCTCTGGCTGAATCATGTTTATAAAATCCCTCAAATCCTCTCTGGCAGCATGCCCGGAAACATGGACAGAGTCAAATATTCTTACGCCTTTCTGCTTTAATCTTTTTTCAACCTGCTGCCTGTTGTTTATGTTTATTGGCGTCGGTATAACCCTTGATGAAAACACAAGGTGGTCGTTCTTGCCCAATGAAAAAGGAAGCTCGTTCCGTGAAATCCTCTCAAGGACGCTTCCGGGCTCGCCCTGGTGCCCGGTGCACACTATTAAATATTTTTTGCGCGCCCTGTCTGCCTGCCTGAGGGCGCTATGCACCTGTTTCTTAAAGCTTGTAATCCTCACATCCTTCTCAAACGGGCACAAGCCAGCCCTGATTGCAGCTGAAGTGTACTTTGACAGGCTTCTGCCGACAAAAACAACCTCTCTGCCAAGCTGCTTACCAAAATCAACTATGCTTTTCAGCCTTGCAATATGCGACGAAAATGTTGTCACGACAATCGCAGAATTCTCATTATGCGTTGTCAGCAGCACATCTTCCAGCAAGCCGCGCGCAATCTTCTCGCTTGGCGTTTTTCTCTCATCATCAGCATAAAGCGAGTCCACAATCAGCGCCTTGACGCCCTCTTTCGCAATCCTCTTCAGCGCCTCATAGTTTGGCTTTTTGCCGACTATAGGGGTATTGTCAAACTTGAAGTCATTGGCATAAAGCACGACCCCCTCATTGGTATGCAACGCCATCATTGAAGTCTGTATAGTGGAGTGCGTTATGTTTATGAACTCTGCGCTGTACTCTTTCTTCCCCCTTACGGTGTAAGACGAATTTGGCTGAATGCTCCTGAAATCATTCTTTATTCTCGTGTCATTATCCCTGCACAATGTTTTTAATACCTCTGTTGTGAATGGCGTGCCGACAATGTCTGCATTGTACCTGTAAGCAATGTAAGGTGCAGCCCCAACATGGTCCAGATGTGCATGCCCTAAAAGTATTGCCCTGACTTTCTCCCTCAAATGCAGCCTGTCAAGAATAGTATCGTCAGGCAGCGCGCCTATTTTTCTTAGCTTGCTTTCATTATACAGATTCTCCCTTTCCTCAAGCTCAACTATCGGCGGCAGGTAAAGCCCCATGTCAAATATGATTACATCGTCGCCTGTATGGACAGCAACCATGTTCTTGCCGACTTCATTAAAGCCGCCAATTGTATATATCTTCATTTTAATATTTTAGTTTATATGAGCCCTCTTTTTGATTCATCCCAACATCAGCAATAAAATGCGGTTTAAATATCTTTGCAGGT
>DATDUA010000017.1:0-5315 GCA_035290605.1 Candidatus Nanoarchaeia archaeon | reverse complement strand
TTCAATCATCCTTCTTGCCCTTTTTGCTGTTGTCGGCCCGTATTCTGAGCCGATAGCCCTTGTGTAAAAAAGCCAGAACAAAGCAAGAAATATTACAAAAAGAAAAATGAACCAGATTTGCGCAGACATTCTAATTTATAGGAATTTAATTTTTCCAAGCCCTTTAAAATGCTGGTCTCCTGTGAGGAGTTCTGAATTAACAGCTAATGCAGAAGCATAAATTAATGCATCTATGATGTATAGCTTGTGTTTTTCAGATAGAGAAGCAGCCATTAGGGCAATATTAAGGTCTATTTTAATTACTTTACTTCTTAATATTATAAATTTTAATCTGGGCTCATGTTCTTTTTTTTCTTTTATATATTTTCTTTTAATCTCTGCTATGCAAATTGCAGGAGTTAATATTTCATCTTTACTTTCAATTATATTCTTAACAATATTTCCTTTATCACTTCCAGAAAAATATTCTATCCATGCATAACTATCAAAAACGATCATGATGCTCTCTTACCTCACTTATCTTCTTTTTTGTCAGCCATTTATCTGCACCAAACATTTTTTTGCTTTCTTCTGCAATAAACTTTTCAAAAAGTAACTCATTTATTATCCTTGAAAGCTCCCGCTTTCCAAATTTCTCCTCTATTGCCTGCTTTACATCGCCCCTTAATACTATAGTTGTTTTCTCCATATACTTATACATATACGTATACTTATAAATCTTTCTATCAAGCAGTTTTTAATTCCTCAATAATGCCTTTCTCGCTCAGCATTTTTTCCTTTCCTGTCTTCATGTCGCGAAGCTTGAATTTTTTCTTTTTAACCTCTTCTTCGCCGACAAAAACAGCATATGGAATCCCGCGGCTGTTTGCATATTCCAGCGCCTTGCTTATCTTGTCCATTATTACAACTGATTTTTCCAGCTTCCTTAATTTCTCAGCAAGCTGAATTGCCTTTTTATCCTGTTTTATGCTTATGATTAATATTCTTTCATTTTCTAATTTTATCTTCGCGAGCTGGCTCAGCCTTTCAATTCCCAAGCTTATCCCTGTTGACTGGATTCCGTTTATAATGTAAGAGCCTCCGCCTGCTATTGTTTCCTTCATTCCAGCAGTTTTCACCTCAAAAACACTCCCATTATAATAAGAAAGCCCTCTTGCCAGGCTTGGCTGAAAATTAACACTTATGTCATACATTTTGCAATACCTCTCCAATTCCAAAATCTCAGAATATGCCACATACTTCTTGAAATAAGGCGCTGGCTTTTTGAACACAGCAAGAATGCCTTCTGCCTTGTATTTCTTCAAATTGTCCTTAACCTCTGCCTCAGAAAGCTTGTCAGCCTTATCAACCTCTTTTATAACATTATTCCTGTCCTTTTCAGTTATTCCCTGCTCCTCCAAGATTTCATTCATCAGTTTCCTGCTGTTTACATTTATCACAATGTCTATCCCCAATTCCTTGAAAACCCTGCTCACCAGCGCCATAACCTCTGCCTCATCCTTGGCATTTGAGCCAATAATATCAATATCGCACTGTGTAAACTGCCTGAACCTGTTTGCAGAGGTTGGCTCATCCCTGAATACCTCTCCAATTTGGTATCTCTTGTATGGAAGCTTTTTGTTTTTAGCCAGCCTTTTCAGCTGAAATGTAAGCTCATACCTTAATGCAAGGTTTCTTTTTCCTTTATCCTGCAATTTAAATATGCTTGAAACCGCCTCATCATATTCATTCTCGCCTTTTACAAAATCTTCATATTCGATTATAGGTGTTTCAGCCGGCTCGAAGCCATAAAGCTGGAAGTTTCTGGCTAAAATCTCCCGGATTTTTTCCCTTTTTTCTGCTTCCTCTCCCGAATAGTCAGAAAATCCTTTTACTGTTTCAGTTAACATTTGCCTTCTCCCAGCCTCTTTTTTACTGATAGTTTATATTTTTGAGCTTTAATAAGTTTTTTGTTTCTCTGTTTAAGTTTTCCCAAAATGTCATTTATTTCAATATTTCTTTTAACAAGAAAAACCAGCATGAAATAGAGCAAATCAGAGGCTTCCCATATAGCCTGCTTTTTATTCTTGGTTTTTGTCAGTTCCCTTGCTTCTTCTAAAATCTTTTTATTCAGCAACTTGGGATTTCTGAATAGCTTATAGCTGTAGCTATCTTTGTTTTTGCTGGTAATCCTTTTCTCTATAATTCTGTATAAGGCTTCAAGGCTGAATTTTTTCATTTTTGCCTCCTAAAACAACAATGTCTGAAGGAAAAAGCTTGCCGCATATTTCTAATCCTGCTTTTTCAGCTGATGCTCCGGTGCATACCACATCAATTATCATATCCACTATATTGTTTGAAAAAAGCTCCTCTGTAGAGCCGGAAGCATAAATCTTTTCAAGCCTGTAGCCTTTATTTTCAAGATAATTTGTGCAATATTTCTTGGCTAACTCTTTGTATTTTGAATTGATGCATATCTTCAGCCTTTTCGGCAGGCTTTTGAATTCTTTATTTTTTGGCCCAAGAAGGCAGAGTGTTGGCTTGCCGAATATGTATTCTTTGTTATACCAATTAATTCTTTTCAGCATCTTAATGGGGGTATCTTTATTCTTCAGCAAGAATTCCCTGAATAAGTCCTCACCAGTTATTCCAATTGCTCTTTTCCCCTGCTTGACTAGTTCAGACACAAATAAAGGAACATCCTCTCCCCGAACCTCCACAATTTTGCTTTTAGAATTGTTGTATTTATCTGCTAAACTCTTAAATTCTTTCAGGCCGGTATTTTTTGGGGCGATGAACAAAATCACAGCTGTTTTGAGCTACCATGTTATCCTCCAGAAATCATTTATTCCAAGGGCGAAAGGAGGGAATCGAACCCTCTTCTGACGGAGTCTGCTGTTAGCTACAGAAGGCAGCAATAATAGTTTCTCTGCCTTCCTGTAGTCCACAGCCGTCTGTTCTGCCATTAAACTACAATCGCCATATTTATATCTATAAAGAAAGAGTATAAAAAGATTTTTATTGAATATATTCAGAAAAGCGCAGCTATAGAAATCATTACAGGAGATGAACAAACCTCCGCGAATTTAATATAGCTGTCATAACCATCTTAAAGAAAGGGCATTTTTAAATATTTGCTTCAAGCACCCTTGAATCCGGAGAGAAAAGGTAAACATGGTCTTTCTCTGACCTCAAGCCCCTGTAAATCCTCTGCAGGAATTCCCTTCTTGCCTTGTCAAGGTAAAAATCCCTGTAGTGTTCAGGCTTTATCTTTTTCAGCAGCTGCCAGAACAACCCCTTGACATCTGGATAGGGGTATTTTGTCATGATAATGCTGTTGCAAACCTCTCCGGGAAAATCAACGCCCCTGTTGCATTTTGTTGAGTATAAAATTTCTTTCTCCCCCCTCTTGAATTTATTGATTATTTCCTTGTCCTTCTGCATCTCTACAAGCTCCTCCCTCGTCATTATCTTCAGCTTAAATCTCTCTGCCTCTATTTTGTTAGGCAAGTCATAAAAAGAGTTGACATGAACCAGAACAGGCGGTTTTGCCTGCTCTATGCATTTTGACAAAGCCAGCAGATACCTTTCCCTTGAGCCATCTTTGCTTAAATTCTGGTGGCTGCAATTGAACTCCATGCCTGTTCTTACCTTTGTTATGCTTCCGGGCATTTTTGTCTCTGCCTCAATAATTTTAAAGCTGTTCAATCCAAAGATTTCCTTCAGGACATTTTCATTGTGAATCGTGCCAGACATCAAGACAAAGGCTTTATTCTTGTCAAGCATCTCCTTAAACCTCTCCTTAATATTTATAGTGATAATCTTGGCAGTGAGATTCTTGTCATCTTTTTCAAACAAGGCATATGTCTCATCAAGCAATCCGGCAAATTCCCGGGCTATCTCATCTGCATGATAGCAGTAATTATCCTCATCGCACTCAGCATATTCCATCAGGTTATTTTCAAGAAATTTCTTCAGCAGAGGAAAGAGTTTTGTCTCTTTTATAGGGATTATTCTGTCATAGTCCATATCTTTATCTCCCAGTAATTCCTCAACAATCCTTGTTATCTCATTTATTTCCTTGTTTGTCTTCTCATTGTCAGAAAATAAGTATCCCAAGGCAAAATACAGCCTGTTCAGGTTTATTATGCCTGAATTTGCAAAGCTGTCTAGGAATTCATCACACTCGTCAATTATCTCAACATCTGTGCAGGGCTTCCTGTTCATCACTGTCTCAAGCCTGTATTTATGGCTGTTAAATATAAGGGTGTCTGAATCAATGTAGTTCAGGTATTGCTCATAATACTGGCAGCCTGCTTTTCTGCTGTAAATCGTGAAATTTATGTTATGCAGCCCCTTATACTGGATTTTTCTTGCATCATCTAAATTCAGGCTTATGTCGCTTGGAATAATCGGGCTGTAATGCCTGCATACAGGAGCGATGGACATCCTCCTGACAAAGCTTAACGGGAGGGTATTTTTTATCTTTCCGTTCATCCTCAGATACTCCCTTATCTTTTTTTCATTCCTCTTGTTAATCTCGATCTTGCATGGCAGGAGCGAGTTGTCACATGACTTATCTGAAGATAGCTTCCATGGCGGCTGTTTTTTAAAAGGGCTGTCAAAAATATTCAGTGTAGAATCCTTTTCATCTTTAATGCTGTTTTCTTTCAAAAAAGGGCAGGAAAAATTCTGCCTTCCTTTAATCACTTTTATTTTAAGCTTTTGCCCGTTATCCCTCAGGATATACTTTTTCTCGGTATAATCATCTTCATACTGCTTTTGCAGGTTTTTAATTGGCACAACAATGCTCGTCCTGCCCAGCTCCTTTGCAATATTCAAGGCGATGGCAGATTTTCCTGTTCCGCACACGCCTTTAATAAAAATAATCTTATTGCCCTGCTTCACTGCCTCAAGAACCTCTTTTACAATATCATCCTGGCTTTTCCCGTTGGAAAACACCAAAGGCTCAAGCCTCTTTTTATTTTCATATAAGCTCCACATAAACCAATTAGAAAATGCTGGTTTTTAAAGCATACGCACCATGTTTGCTTAACAGCACCCAACTGAAGTTGCTGGCAATATGGTTTTCGTTCAGGGGGCATGACGGGTTTTTTGGTGGTTTTTGAAAAAGAAGATTAAAATCCACCCGGTCCAAAAATATTGTTATTGTTCTTTAATTTTCTGATAAGCTTTTTAGCTGAAATTTTCTCCCCGTATAAATATGTAGTTTCATGCCCGTCTCTTGAATCTAAATAAACATCTAATTCTGGAAAAAAGATTATCCTGCGATAATTCACATCTCTGCTGCTGGTTAAATCTGGTTCATAAAGAAC
>DATDUA010000016.1:0-2059 GCA_035290605.1 Candidatus Nanoarchaeia archaeon | reverse complement strand
GCTGATTCTTTTTCTATCATATTATCTAAGATATGCTTTATTGTTTTTATATTTATTTAATGATGCATTGTTAAAATCATCTTTTGTCAATAAAACATATTTATAGGCAGACTTTATTAATTCATTGCTTCTGGAAAAGTTAGTGTCTCTTTTCTTTTCATAATATGTGCATAAGATTGCCCTGATGCAGAATTCTTTTAGGCTGTCTATTGCAGGCACAAAATCACTGTCAGAAGAAATGATTATGATGCTCTTAACTTCTGGATATTTCAATGGGACTTTCATCAAGTCAATAATCGCTAAGGAATCAACAGCTTTCTGCTTGTAGATAAAATTTCCATCAATTTTTAACCTTTGAACTCTGCCCTGTCTGATAGTTATATTTTTATAAGCAGACAACTTTCCTATAAAGTTGTCATGGCCTTTCTTTCTTTTTTTTTCATCCTCTGTTGGCACAGGGCTTTGAAAAGGCGGTGCGGTATAATAGAATATATGCTTGCAATTTAAATTTTGCTTTTTAGCAAGATTCTCAGCAAAAACTATTTTATCAAATTTAATATACTCCCCTTCTCCAAAATATTTGGATAGCTTGGATAAAAAACCATCATCAATAAAAACCAGCGTGTCCGGCATAAAAACCTCCTGCCTTACTTATGTAAAGAAAAAAAGACTCATCCGGCAACCCTTTTGGATTACCGGGGAGCATACTAATATTATAATTTAGCCCAGATTTATAAACCTTTTGATTGCCCTCTTTTTCCATGAAAAGAAATAGCACATGAAGTTTTTAAAACTTCTGAATTCCATCCGTCTCTGATAGTGCTCAAAATTAATGAATTTTGACAATTATGTTTATGTTATTGCAGATATCTTGAATATATTTTGAAGCATAACAATTCTTAAATATGCAAATATAATCCTAAACCAGTATGAGAAAAGAATCAGAGACATTGCTAAAAATTATAGGAACAGATGAAGAGGTTGGGACACATGGAGCTGTTCCAAGATATATAGCTCTTGTAAAGGCTATAGAACAAGGAAAAGATGTTTATGGCTGTTTTAATGGTTTAAATGTTAATAAGGGGATGTACCGCCAAGCAGTCATAGAGTTAGCTCCTTTTCTGAATCAAATGTCAGAAGGAGCATTCGCAAGATTGATGTTCTTTTCACAAGAGCTAGGGTTTGTTGATAATGAATTAGGAAAAGCAATTAAAGGAGAATATGCCTTGCCTGCTTGGTGTGAAGAGCAGGTTGGCAAGAGAGCAAGGTTCTTGCAGACATTCTCTAAAGTAAAACCTCATTTGTTTAGTTATCATGAATTGGAAAAAGAAATAGAAGTTAGAGAAAAATATCCCTGGCAGTGGATAGATACAATGGGAGAGGTTAATAGAGAAACAGCCCAGAAAGAAATCATAAAACAATTATGCCAAACAAAAGATTTCAGGCCTTTTTATGCCCGGATTCCTTTTTACGTTCGCAAAATGCCTCGAGGACAGGAGTATCTTGAGGGTATAATGAGAGGGGTTAAGGGAAAAATACCTAAGACAGAATTTGAGAGTATGAAAGAGCATATTGCCCGTTCAAAGAATTTTAAGACATTACGGCACTAATCTATCTCTATCGCGGGGAAACATTGTGGCTTCCTTGATGTTGTCCAATCCGCAGATAATCTGCGTCAGCCTTTCAAGCCCGATGCTCCAGCCGCCATGCATTGGAGCGCCGAAGCGGAAGCTGTCAATATAACTTTCAAAGTTCTTTGGATTAAGCCCCTTGGCTTTTATTCTTTCTATCAGAAGCTTTGGAAGGTGGATTCTCTGCCCGCCTGATGCAATCTCAACTCCACCATACAAGGCATCAAAGCCCTCGCTAAGCTTTGCATCCTTTTTGCCGTCCTTTGGAAAAATATAGAAAGGCTTGATTGATGCAGGCCAGGAGTGCGTGAAAACAATTGAATTAGGATGCATCTCGCAAAGCTTTTTTTCCTGTTCAGGAGAAAAGTCCTCTCCAATCTTGCCATTAACTTTCTTAATGGCTTCCTCATAACCCAGATAAACTGCCT
>DATDUA010000015.1:0-11788 GCA_035290605.1 Candidatus Nanoarchaeia archaeon | reverse complement strand
GACAGGGCAAATGTCTGCGACAGGAAGCCCATAAGGAAAAACCTGACAGCAAAAAATATGAAGATGCTCAGCGCAATCAGCGGAAGCATGAAGCGCAGCCCGAATTTTTCATCGCCTTTGCTTACAAGCCCTATCACAAGGCTTGAGATTATGTTTGAAACTACAAGGAAGATAAGCGTGAAGTAAAGGATAAATGTCTGCGAAAGGTTCAGGGCAGAAAAGGTGAAAGGCATTCCTATCTGCGCTGCCTGCACGCTCGGCATTGTTGAGCCAATCTTTACTATTATGTCAACAAGGACGCTTGACATCCCAAACAGGAGCGGCGCTCCAAACGCCACGGCAGAGAATATAAATATGACATACATCAGGACGCTTGAAGCTGCCCTTTTTTCAATAAACTCCTTTTCCCTCATGTACGACGCAGTCTGCTCAAGAAGCGTGGATATATTGCCTCCTGACTTTATGCCTGACATTATAAGGTTAATTGTTTTGTCTATCTTCTCCGAGCCAATCCTTCTGCTCATGCCTTTCATCGCGCTGCCAATGTCCTTTCCTGTTGCAATCTCCCTGCCCGCCCTTACTATCTCATCATTAAGGTAGAGAAATTCCGGCCTTGCAGACAGCAGGAATGCCCTGTCAATAGTCATGCCCGCCCTGAGGTTGCTTGACATAATCTGAATAACATCAGGAAACATATTCTCCATTATCTTGATTCTTGCACCCTCTTTAAGCGAAACCCTGAAATAAAAGAAAAGGGCAAGCAGGATGAATGAAATAGCAAATACTATAAAGAAGTTAAGCTTTATCAGCAATGCGAGCAGGGAAACCAGAAAGGAAAATGCCAGGCTTGACAGAAGAGAGGATGTGAAATACCTCTGCTTTTCTTTCTGCTTTTCAGCTTTCTCCCTGCCAGTGCCTTTTTCATTTATCATAGCAGGCTCGGCCTCCTTGTCCTTATCATTCCAAGAAACATGATTTGAAACAAAACAACAAATATGAATATGGCGATGAAGAGCATCTTCACGACAAATGATGACAGGCTTAGCATTGAGGAGATTATTGTGAAAAATGTAAGCGCAAGCGCAGGCATTATAATAGTCAGTAGCATGTAAAACATCACAAGCGGGTTGAGCGTATTGCCGTAATTCTGAATCTGCACTGCCTGCTCTTTTTCAAGCGTGTCTATGCTGTCCTTTATCACAATGCTCATGTCGCTTCCAGCCCTCATGCCATTGCTTAGCTGCCACAAAACCCTCTTGAAATAAAGCGAGATGTTTCTGTTTGCCAGCTCGTCCAGAGCCTCAACCTGCGGCTTTCCTGAATTTATCTCCTCAACAGCATCTGTCAATTCTCCACTGACACCGCTGTAGTTTGAGCCTGCTAAATTGACAAGTATGCTGAAGATAGGAACTCCTGAGTTAAGCTGGACAAGCATGTCCTGCATTGTAGGAATCAGGTTTTTCTCTATCTCCTTTGCTTTCCTGAAGCTGTAGATGCGGGGATAGCTTAGCTGGGAAAATACTGCAAATGATGAAAACACCAGCGAAACAGCCAGGCCATAAAGATAAAAAAAATTGACATTGAACAGCGCAAGCAGCGAGGCTGCAATAATAAAAATCAGGACAGATGAAAAAATAAATGTCCTCAGGCATACTGCCAGATACTCGTCTTTTGTCAGCCCTGCATTGGCGCTTTTCAGGTAAACCTCAAGCGAGGAGAATGTTTTTTTGCTCGTCCTGACAATCTTTGATAAATTAGCAACCTTTCTCTTTAGAATCTTTGTGCCTGAAACAGTGAGTGGTATCTTGAACTTCATGTCAAAAATTTAAGCTATATAATTTAATTATTTCTTTCAGCCCTTTAATCTCTCAAAATCATTTTTTCTTATGATTTCAGAAAGCAGCTCCCGGTTTGTGTAATAGAGGTTCATCACCTTCCCGATAGCCCCAAGGCTTCTTATGCTGTTTTTCAAAAGCCACTGAAGTATTAATTTCTTTTCCTTCATGTTCTGGATTATCTCCGGTTGGGGCATGCCCGTATGCCTTGATAAAGTTTCAAAGAGGTTCATGCTCGCATTATGCTGCACTATCTCGTCTTTCTCCGGGATATACCTGTAAAGTATGTTTGCGCTTACCTCTTCCTTTCCTGCAATAAACTCTGCAACCTGGTATATCCTTCTTATTCCCTTTCTCCTGTCCCTGAACATGACAACATTCAGGTTTACTGCCTTAAGCAGGTTCTTCGGGACATTGATTGGGGGATTGGCAAGCCTCTGGATTGTTTCTGCTGCTGTGTCTGCATGGACTGTTGCATAAACGCTGTGCCCTGTGTGCATTGCCTCAAACAGCACCTCTGCCTCTGCCTGCCTTCTCATCTCTCCGAGGACAATCCTGTCAGGGCGCATTCTTAATGAATTCACAAGAAGATGGAGCATACTAACCTCTCCCTTGCCCTCAGGATTAGGCTGCCTTGTGACAAGCGGGCACCAGTATAAAAATTCAGGCAGTATAAGCTCTCTTGTGTCTTCTATGCTTATGATGCGCTGGTTTGGAGGGATAAACGGCATGCAGGCATTCAGGAATACTGTCTTGCCAGACGCAGTGCCGCCTGAAACCAGCACGTTCATCTCATACTCAATTGCAAGCCAGAGCAATGCAGATATGTCAGTGGTAATCGTCTTGTTTTGCAGCAAATCAATGATTGTGAAAGGATCTCTCGAGAACTTTCTTATTGTCAGCGTATTGCCCTTTGTCGCAATAGGGTAAAGCACAGCATTTGCCCTGTCGCCTGTAATCACATGGGCGTCAAGCAGCGGAGTCAGCGTTGTTATCTGCCTGCCAACCCTTCTTGCAATTATGTTTGCATAGTTATTTATCTCATCCTCGCTTTCAACCCTGATATTTGTAGCAAGCCACCCGTATTTTTTATGGTAAACCCTTACAGGCTCCTTGCTGTTCACTATAACAACCTCTTCTAAGCCAGGGTCATTAATCAGAAACTCAATATTTCCCAAGCCGAGCATATCCTGCATCAGCATGCCGACGAGAAAATCCTCTGTCGCTTTCTCAATGCTTAGCTTTTCCCTCAAAAGCCTTAAGCTTTCCTGCATAAACCTCTCCTTAATCTGGAACAATGCCTCCTGGCTTGAAATCTCCCCGATGTTAATATTGGTTATGGCAAGCAGCTCTGCCCTTATCTCATCAAGCAGGGCTTTTGTTCCTGCCTCAATATGCGGTATTTTGAGAGCATACAGCATGCCCCTCTCGCTCTTTTCAATATCAACCTCAACAGCTGCCTTGTCTACCTCAATCCTGTATGAATCAATGACATTCACTTTTCCCTGCACAGCCTTTGGCGCCTGCGCTGCCGGGCTTAATTTACTTTTCTCTTTTTCTCCTAATGCATGCTCTTTTTTGTTTATCATTATTTTCATTTCTTTCCCCCCACCCCATCTCTTTCTGATGTCTGATTTTATAGCATTTATTCTGCCCGTGCTTTTTTCTGCCTTTTTTGTTTTTTTCATTTTTTGATGTTCCTATGTCACTGCCTCCACCTCTGGCTCTGAAAATGCAGGGTAGCTTATCAGCGCAAGATTGTGGTTTTCAAGGAGCTTGCTCCACTCAAGCGCCTTTTCCGGGCTTATATTTAATATCTTTGATATCTCCTGAATCTTCAGTTTTTTATTCTCCTTCAGCAGGGAATAAAGCATGTCAAACTCTGTCTCTCCCCTTTTCATTTTTTTCCTGATGTTGTCATATATCACCCTCGCCTTGTCCTCTTTTTTTCTTTTCAGGTATATTATCCATGCGAAAACAACAAGAAGCACAGCCAGCACAAAAACAGCAATAAGGACAATTGTTGCAGGGCTGAGCGCAATAAGCCGCGGAATCTCTGCTGCAGCCATTCCGACGCTCATTCCTGATATTTCCGGCTTTATGCTGTAATAAAAAGAAAAAACATTTGCAGCTGACAGGATTATGGCTACACCAACAAAAAACACCAACTCCCTCTTTTTCTCCATTTTCGCTAAACTACAAATAAAGTTAATTTATAAAAATGTTTATAAACTTTCTATGCATGAGAATGAGGATTTTAAGCATTATAAATCTTACTAAAAGAGGGGCAGGATGAACAGCAGGTTAATAAAAATATCAGAAGCAAAAAAGGGGCAGGCAGGAATTGAATACCTTATAATAATCGGCTTTGCCACCTTCGCAGTCATCTCCACACTTTTAATAGCATATTATTATTCAGGCATGGCACGCGACAGGATAATACTAAATCAAGTTGAGGTGTTTGCCAGCAAGCTCATAAAGTCTTCAGAGTCTGTTTTTTATGCAGGCGAGCCAAGCCTTGCCTACATATCTGTTTATCTGCCTTCACAGGTAAAGAGCATAGAGATAACAGATTATGATGTCATAATAACAACATTAACATCATCGGGGGAGAGCAAGCAGGCATTCAGCTCTAATGCAAAGCTTCAGGGCTCAATAAACCCGTCAGAGGGAATCAAAAGAATAAAGCTTCAGGCGACAAGCGACAGGGTGGTTATAAGCCAGCAGGCAGCGTGAGAAAATGAAAATGCCAGGAAAAAAAACAATCTGCAAAATCAAAAAAACAATGGGGCACCGCACCTTAAAAGGTGCGGTTTGTAAAGCCAATTGTTTTTTGGATGCTCAAGAACACAACTCCATCCTAAAGGATGGAGTTTTGTCAAGTGTTCTTAACACAAAAAAATCCCAGGGCGCAATAGAATTTATAATCCTGCTCGGCGCTGTCCTGTTTTTCTTTACATTGTTTATTTCTGTTGTTTACAGCAGGGTTTCTGAGCAGAACAGGGAAAAAGAACTGGTAATCGTGAAGAACCTTGCCCTCTCTGTGCAGGATGAGATTGCCCTCGCCTCAAAATCATCAAACGGGTATTCGCGCCAGTTTGACATCCCTGAAAAGATAAGCTCGCAGGACTATTACATAAGCATTGACGACAGCAGGATTTACATAAAAACAGGCAGGAATGCTGTTTCATACCCTGTTGAAAATGCTACAGGAAACATAATCAAAGGAGTAAACCTGATAAAAAGGGAAAATGACTGGGTGTATATCAACTGAAACTGAAAGCAAAAAGTCGCAGGTGTGGGGGCTTGACCTGATGATTGCAATGACCATCTTTTTAGTCGGGCTTGTCGCATTTTATTTTTATGCGATAAACTTTTCCAGCGAGGCAGAGGAAAATCTTGATATGATGTTTTATGACGGCAATTCCATAGCCAGCATACTTGTTTCAGAAGGCTCGCCTCTTGACTGGAGCCAGGAAAATGTTGTTTCTCCGGGGCTGACAAGCAAAAGCACGATTAATAACACAAAGCTTGAAAGATTTTACAGCCTTGCATCCTCAGACTACAACCGGACAAAGTCTATTCTGAAGACAAGGTTTGATTTTTATGTTTATTTTGATGAGATGATGAATGTCAGCATCATGATTGACGGAATAGGAAAGCCCGGAGTTAACAGGACAAGCATAGCTGATGCTGAAAATCCACAGAATCTCGTCAGGATTGAAAGATTCACAGTTTACATGAACAAACCGACTAAAATGAGCCTGTACCTATGGCAATAAAAATGAAAGCCATCACTAAAAAAAATAAGAGGGCATACTTTTTCAGCACAGATGCGCTGATAGCAGTAATCATCATACTTTCAGTCATTCTTATTATCCGCCCGATAGCAAAACAGAAGCAGGTTGAAATGAGCCTGCAGGAGGACATGCTTAGGATTCTGTCATCAATGAAAATCAGCGAGATTGATAATGCATATGCAAAACAGCTCATGTCAGAAGGAGTGGTTGCAGAGCCGAATGCGAGCGTGATTGAGCAGATAGGGGAGTTTTATGCAAGAGAGATGCCTGAAGCAGAGCTTCTTGTCTCGTCAGTTCTGTCGCAGCTCTCACCAAGGGAAAACATAGGCATATGGCTCAACAACCAGCTGATTGCCTCCCACAATTCATCCTCTATTGAAAATGCCCGCAATGTATGGACTGCAAGGCAGATAATAAGCGGGATAGAGAAAGGCATGGATGTCAGGGGATACAGCTCAAGAGCATTTCTCTCAAGGACAAGCAAGGTCAGCTATTTTTATTTTGGGGGATATATCGGGGACGGCAACATAACAGCAGAGATTGAGTACAATGGAAGCATAGAGGACAGCGAGATAGAGGCAGCATTCAACAGGGATTTTGGCCTGTACATAAACGGCAACCTTGCCCAGCACTATTCAGTTGAAAATCCACTTTCACCAAAAAAAATACTGCTGTTGGGGTATCTTGACAGGTTCATTTCAGGAAAGAATTATGTTGAGTTCCGCTCCAGCGAATCTGATTTTTACATTGCAGGCGGATACATTAAGGTTGTTTACAGCAGCTCTGATGTCTTTTCAGCAACAAAAAAGCATAGTTTTCCCGGCGTGAACGGAGTTGTGAATATCTATGACAGCTTTTACATTCCGGGCGTGCTGGAGAACATGTCTGTTTATCTTCACTACAAAAGCCCTTATGTAATGTTTTTGAGCATAGGCAACACAACTGTTTTTAATGTGTCAAGCTCCTCTGAAACAAGCGCCACCCTGAACAACCAGCAGCTTTCCGCGCTGCTTGACTATGAGGAATTAAGCAAAGAAACAATTCCATTAAGGCTTGGCCTGTATGAGCTGGAAAGCATAAGGCAGGGAAACGCAGATGTTGTGCTGATTACAGACTTAAGCGGAAGCATGGAATACAGGCTTGACTCTGATTCTGACGGGGTTTCAAGGGCATGTGATGATTCTTCCCTGTACGACTCAGGCACAAAAAGAATCTCGCTTGCAAAATGCCTTGACAAGATGGTTGTTGACAGCATACTTAATGTTTCAGGAAACAGGCTTGCGCTGTCAGCATTTTACGGCGATGAAAAATCCCCTTTCAAGGGAAGGGTTTACCAGGAGGATTTGACAGAAAATGCCTCTTACCTGAAAAGCAGAATTGATGCATATGCCTCATCCGGCGGAACATGCATATGCTGCGCAGAGAACGATGCATTCAAAATTCTTGATGAGCAGAGCTTTAATGATTCAGGCAGGAGAAGGTTTGTTATTGTAATGTCTGACGGAATTCCAACGCATACCTGCCAGGCAGCTTCTGGCTGCGCAGGGACAAGAACCGGGCTGCAGTCTGATGAGGGGCTATGGCTCGGCTATGGCGCAGGGTGCTATGGCGGGGCAGATGACTGCAATGTAAATGACTGCCTTTGCGCGAGCCAGAATGCAAACTGGTCAAGCTGCAGGCTTCAGCAGCTGAACGCGACTGTCTACTCTATCGGATTTGGCCCTGTTTCATCATGCCGGATGGCAAATAATACGCTGCAGGCAATCTCGCAGTGCGGAAATGGAAGATACTATTCAAGCGCTAATGCGACATTGCTCAGCGAGTTTTACCAGTCAATATCAGAGGAAATCATACAGCTTAGTTTCACTGAGCAGCTGTCAAGGGTTGCAGGAATTTTCAACAATACAATTCTCTACCCTGACTCACACATCTCATTTGATTATGATGCGGAGGCAGCCCCGTATGGCCTGTCAATTCCTGTGCAGGGCGAGAGCTTTGGCAACGAGATTACAGAAGGCAGTTTTTACATCCCGCAGGATGCTGAGATTGCAGAGGCAAGCGTTGTCTCGTATTCAGGTGCAAAATGGACAGACAATGTTTACATAAAAAACAGCTCAGATGAAGCATGGAGAAATGTGTTTTCCCTTGCATCCTACAGCAGCGATTATCTTGGCTTGGGCGACGCATACCTTGTGAACATTCCCTTGAGCTTCCTTGCGAAAGGAAACAACAGCGTTAAGATAACAACAGGCACATCCCCTGAAAATTCCTCAGGAGGAAGCAGCGCAGACAAGGCAATATACACCCTTGTGAAGCAGATTTCAGGATATTCAAAAATATCCTCTGTCGCAAATGGCTGCAAATGGCATATAGAGTTTGATGACTCAACAAATATAACAGCAAGCATTCCTGCAAATTACACAGGCGCAGATGAATGCTATTACACATCTCAGAGTATAGCATACAACCCCAATGATGCCATAGACAATGCTGTGTATTCCCTGCTTGCATCGCTTGACTTAAACTCAAACCATAAAATTGAGAGCAAGTTTTCAGAGCAGGATTTGCAGCTGAGCTCGAGCGAGATACAGGGAATTCCGTTTACATGGTCAAGTGAAGTGCAGGTAAGGGTGTGGAGGTAAAAATGAAGCTAAATATAAAAAGCAAAAAGGGGCAGGTATTCACGCTGTTTGCAATAGCCATGATAGTTTTATTCTTTGTCAGCTATGAAATCTATTCAATTGTCCAGGACAGGCAGGCAATAAGGACAAGAATCTCGACAATGGACAGCTTTCTTGGCTCTCTTGAAAAATCCATGGAAAGAGAGCTTTACATCACAGGCTTCAGAACGCTATTTTTGGCAGAGGACTATATTGCAAGGACAGGAAATTATGTTTCAGATGTGAATGCCCTTTTTAGCGAGGCATTCTTCAGCGGCATTGTTTATGGAAACGCCTCTGAAATACTCATAGGCGCAAGATATAACGATTTGGTGAACTCAACTAACGAAAAGGCAGGAAAGATAAATGTTAATGTAAGCTTTGGCAATCCTGAATTTTTTGTGAGCCAGGAAGACCCCTGGAACATTGTTGTTAACCTAAGGTTCAACCTTACAATGAGAGACAAAGGAAAGGCTCTTGCATACTGGCAAAAGCAGGAGCATATCAAGGCATATGTCAGCATAGAAGGGTTTGAGGATCCTCTCTACATTGTAAATACGAGGGCGATGGTAGCATATAAGATAAACAAAACACTCTACGATGGCACATATGCCTCTGGCACAAGCACAGCCAACCTGACATTGCACCTTCAAAATCATTATTTTGCAGAAAGCAGTGATGCGCCCAGCTTCCTTAAAAGAATGGCAGGAAGCCTTGAGGCAGATGAAAATGGAATAGAGAGCCTTGTTGATTTGCCATTGCTTTCATCTCAGGGCATTCAGGTGCAGCAGAAAAGCGCTGTTGACCATGTTTATTTTTCTGCAGGCAACCCTGCCTACAGCTCAATCGCGGGAATGCCGTCATGGTTCAGGCTTGACAGCGCACACCTGGCAAAATACAATGTGACGCAGCTGGCGTCATAAAAGTGGAATATCCAACACACCATACCATTGCCTCTGGCTTGGGTTTGATGAAAAGATAGGGGCGAAAGCCCATTATGCTTAATTAAAGAAAATGGAACAAGAAAAGAAGAAGAAAAGAAGAAGAAAAGAATATTGGAGGAAGTATTACCTCAAGAATAAAAAGCTCTTGATTGAAAAACAGAAAGGCAAATATGTAAAAATTCCAAAACTTAAAGGCAGAAAAGAAAAGGTTTATGCTGATGGCTCAACGCAGGAAATTCAAAAGCAAGTGCCTCAAATGATGGATGAAATTGCGATAAAGATTTTAAATGAAAAGGAGGTGAAAAAATGAGCTTTAAAAATAGTTGTTTTAAATGAAGGAGAGGTAGCGACAACAATCAGGACAAAGGGATATGCAAAAGACAGCATGTCAGACATACTATAGAAAAGCTTATAAAGGTGTATATTATTAATTAATATTAATAAACGTTATTAAAATGCCAAATCCTTATGACCCACAGACTCCCGCAAGGCCTGAATATTTTGGCGGGAGAGAGCATGTTCTTAAAAGATTAAAAGAAAGAATAGAGATGGCTAAAGAGCATAAAAAATCTGGTGGAATTCTTATTTACGGCCATAGGGGCGTAGGTAAAACCTCTCTGATTAACAAAATAATCAGTGAAATGACTGGCACAGAAGATAATCCTTCTGACATTCTAATTATAAACAGAAGATTAGGAAGAACAACAAACGACCAAGAATTATATCGTCTCCTTAGTGAAGAGCTGATACAACAAATTGAAAAAAGAAAGAATACCTTAGAGAAAATAAAGGGTATGGCAAAAAACATTAGTGGAATGGGCGCATTTAGCCTCAATATAGGCATAAGCAAAACAGATTTTGACAAAAGTCCTTACCATCAGTGGAAGACTTATATTGAAAACTTAAAGAATGTTGGTTTAATTTTAATTGCAATAGATGATGCCGATTGGTTGTCTCTAGAAGCGATAGGCGAATTAAAAACAATAGTAGAGGATATGTCCAACACACCAATTTTATTAACAATAAGCGGTTTTATAGACTTTGAAGAAAAGTTAGCAGACAGGTATTCCCCAGTTGCAAGAATATTTTCTGGTGCTAATTTTAATATTGGAAGATTCACATTAGAAGAAACTGAAGAGGTTCTTTGTAAACCACTAATGAATGAGCAAACTAACTGGGATGATGAGGCAGTGAAGGAAGTTCATAAAATAACTGGAGGTTATCCATATTTAGTTCAATGCCTTGCATCAGCAAGTTACTCGGAGAATATTACAATAAACAAAGAAAGGGTAAAGGAAAACATCAAAAAAGCAGTCAGTATAGGCCAAAGTTGGCTGGACCATGAGATACCGGATGCATCTGACCAAGATGTTATTTCTTTTGCTAAGATAACAGGATTAGATAAAGACATGGTGCAGAGCACAGAAATAAGCAATGTAGGAGTTTCTCCTCCATACGTAGGAAGATTAGTTAAATTAAAGATATTAAAAAAACTTAGAAGAGGGCGATATGGCATTGAAAAATCTCCGATGATTGCTACATTCGAATTATTAAAGAGAGGTCTGGCATAAGAATAATATTAAATTACTCTTTCAATGTGTATGGACTGCGAAGGAGAATACCGCCGATAGATTTAAATATGCGGAAAGTTTATGGCTGATTATTAACAATCAAAAAGGAGGTGAAAAATGACGGGCAAGATGCAAAAGGGACAGGCAGCGATGGAGTTTCTTATGACTTACGGATGGGCAATCCTTGCAGCAATAATTGTGATTGGTGTTTTGGCTATTGCCGGCGTGTTCACGCCTGGCAAATATGCGCCTCAGGCATGCGCTGTAACAGCGCCATTCTATTGCAATGCATGGAATGCAAAAACAACAGGAGTGAATATTGAGCTGAAGAACCAGGGCGGCGAGACATACCATGTGAAAAGCGTGGATATATCAAACTGCGGAGCAGCAAACAATACAGGCACAGGATGGGATATTGCAGCAGATGCATTGCAGAACATGACAGTTTCATGCACACTAACATCAGGCAATATCTTCAAGGGAGATGTGACAGTAACATACACAAAATCAGGAAGCGCTGTTGAGCTATCATCAAGCGGCTCTGTAACGCAGAAAGTCACTGCATAAATTGTTTTTTGGTTTATTTTTTATTTTTTTCTTGATTTTTATTTCTAAATCTGGGTCAATACCCCGCAGCTTGCTGCGTCAGATTTTGAAAGACTGAAATTGCTGGTTGCGAAGCAAAAAAATTCACAAATACCCCGGAGCTTGCTCTGAAGTGAGCATCAGCGAACGATGGGATTGTGAATTTTTAAGCAATTTCTTTATTTTTTGGTTTTGTTCTGCCATTTTTCCATTAAGCTTATATCAACTCTAATTTAATCAGCTTGTCTAAAATACTCTCTCCCAACTCTGTCTCTTGGTCTATCTCTATGTATGCAACATCCCAGCTTACAGGCTTCTTTTCTGGCTTTGTTTTTTTATCTTCTAAAACAAGAATTGTGTTTTTTCTTTCACTTAAAGGCAAGTTCTGATAAA
>DATDUA010000014.1:0-2258 GCA_035290605.1 Candidatus Nanoarchaeia archaeon | reverse complement strand
CCTGAAAACTGCCCTGATTTTACCTCATGCTGAGCCTTGCTCTTGCTTATCTTCGCGCCTATTCCCTCAATTCTGACAAGCCCTGCGTGCAGCAGCTCAGGATGCTTCCACCCGAAGATGTCCCAGATATATTTTTCCATCTCGCTTTCCATCATTAAGTCCTTTCCCCTTATGATGTGCGTAATGCCGAGCAGATGGTCGTCTATTGCCCATGAGAAATCAAGCAAAGGCCAAACCCTGTATTTGTTTCCGACGCGGGGGTGCTCTCTCTCAGATATTCTGAAGAGAACGCGGTCGCGGAAAGCGGGGTTTGGGTGCTTCATGTCTGTTTTTATTCTTAAGGTGCATTCGCCTTCCCTTGCGCTGAACATTGTCTTCCACCTGTCAAGCTGCTTGGCAACAGAATAATTCCTGCATCCGCATTCTATTCCTCTTGCCCGGTTGTACCTTAAGGTTTCCTGATTGCATGAGCAGACATAAGCCCTACCCATCTTTATCAGCTTCTCAGCATATTCATAATAAATCTTCAGCCTGTCTGACTTGTATATTATCGGCTTTTCATATTTTATGCCAAGCCAGTCAAATGCCTCCGGAATCATCTTGTATGCCTCTTTTACAAGCTGTTTCTGCTCGCTTCCTATTGTGTCATCCATCACAAGAATCAGCCTTCCATCGTATTTTTCTGCATATAGCGCATTAAGAATATAGGTTTTTGCATTCCCAAGGTGCAGCGCGCCTGATGGGTATGGCGCAAGCCTCATCACAGGCCTGCCTTTTACATTAGGCAGCTCCTGCAAGCCCTCTCTTTCTTTTCTGTGGCTTATCAAATCCTCAATCTGCTCATGCTCTTTTTTCTGCTCATCCGCAGAAAGCGAATTTACATTCCTGACTATTTTTTTAATGTCGCCAACAGCCTGCCCTGCATCCTCCTTCTTCATGCCCTCGTGAAACAGGGCGCTTATCACTGCTCCTTCTACTGCCTTTCCGTCATGCTCAATTGCATTCTTCAGGGCATAAGCCCTTGCCTTTTTTGTAAGTTCCTCTTCCATGCCTCTTTTATTTGAATATATAAATTATCAAATGCTGATTAATAAAACTTTACCTTCCAAATCTTCTGTCCCTTTCTGCATAATCATTTATTGCATTAACCAAATCCTGCTTTTCAAACTCTGGCCACATCTTGTCCACGAAACAGAGTTCTGCATAATCTCCCTGGTAAAGCAGAAACCCTGAAATCCTTTTTTCTCCGCCTGTCCTGATTATCAAGTCTGGCCTGCTGCTCAAATAAAGATGCTGGGAAAAAACATCTTCGTTAATGCTATTGATGTCAATCTCTCCCTTGATTGCCTTGTCTGCAATCTTCCTGGCAGCATCTATTATCTCTGCCCTTCCGCCGTATGCCATGGCAAAATTAACAATATGCCTGCCATATTTTTCTGTTTTTTTCATGACTTTCTGCATGATATCCTGCAAGTCAGCCGGCAACATCCACAATCTGCCTATAAAGTTTATCCTTATCTCATCTTTGTCAATTCTTTCGTCAGACAGAAGCTTGGAAAACTCATCTTTGAATATATTTATCAGATAATCCAGCTCCTCTTTTGGGCGGCTGAGGTTTTCAAGCGAGAAGGCGTAAAGCGTAAGCTCTTTTATGTCAAGCTCGCGGCACCACTCAAAAAGCTTTTCTACTTTCTTTGCTCCCCACTCATGCCCCTTCCATGGCTTGAGCATCAGCTTTTTTGCAAACCTGCGGTTGCCGTCAAGGATAATCCCGATATGTTTAGGAACCATGCATAGCCAACAGAAAATATATTAATAAACCTTATGAATTTGGAGTTTTAGCCTTGCATAAACCACTCATGCAGCATTTCTCACAATCCGGCTCTTTCTTGCACGCATTCTTGCAGTGCTCAACAATCAGGGCATGAAACTCATTGAACATTTCTGCCTTTTTTCCACTATCCTCTAAATTTTTATGGAAAAAATCCTGCCATTTATCATAATGCTCAAAACTAAAATCAGCACCGAGCATTCTTGAAAACATCCTTTTTGTATAAGCATCTATGACAAAGACGGGCTTGTTAAGGGCATAAAGAAGAATGCTGTCTGCTGTCTCAGGGCCTATGCCTTTTATGCCCAGAAGAACCTGCCTTGCTTTTCCTGCATCAATCTCCTTTAACTTGTCAAAATCTTTCAAAAAGAATTCTGAAAAAATCCTTAATCTTTCTGCCTTTTGGTTGTAATAGCCTGCGGGCTTG
>DATDUA010000013.1:0-3831 GCA_035290605.1 Candidatus Nanoarchaeia archaeon | reverse complement strand
AAATATGGCTTTTATTCTGATGGAGACTATCCTGCAGCATTCAACACAGGCGCAGAATACTACCTTAACACCTTGTTTGATGATGATTTAAAGAAAAGCAACAGAAAAACATACCAAGAGATGATGTTTAGCGCAGCAGAGTTGCCCTGGAAAAAGCAGTTTTGCCCGATATATCTAAGCGAGAAAGACAAAAGATATGCAGCAGACTTCATCAAAGATAATAATCTAAACACAGAAAATCTTATTGGAATTCATATAGGCTCATCTCCAAGATGGCCCTCAAAGGCATGGCATGAAAGCGAGTTAAAGAAATTTATAATAAAAGCAAAGGAAAAGGGATATGAAATCCTGCTTTTTGGCGGCCCTGATGAAAAAGAAAAGCATGGCAGAATTTCAAAAGAGATGCAAGCTAAAGGAATAAGGATTTATGCAAACAACCCTAAAAACACGCTAAAAGAGTTTTCTGCGCTTGTCAGCATCTGCAAAAAAATAATATGCTCTGACAGCCTCGCCCTGCATATCTCTCTCTCCTTAAAAAAGCCAGTTATTGGCTTATTCTTTTGCACTTCTCCTGATGAGATAGAGGGCTATGGAATCTTGAAAAAGATTGTTTCGCCGATGCTTGAGCAGTTCTTTCCAGAGAGGATGGATGAATACAGCGAGGAGCTGACAAAGAGCATTTCTGCAGAAGAAGTGCTAAAGTCGCTGAATGGCTGATAAATCAGAAAAATTGGAGTGAAACAGCAATATGATAAATGTAGTCAATGCAATCATTAAAAGCAGGGACGGAAGCAGATTTTTAGCCATAAAAAGAAAAGATGGCATTCATGCAGGAAAATGGGCATTTCCCGGCGGTGTTGTTGAAAAAGGCGAAACAGCAGAGGATGCATTAAAAAGAGAGGTTAAAGAAGAAACAGGCTTGGATATCAGCAGGATTATCAGAAAAATATCAGAATATGAATACCGCAGAGGCAAGGAAGAATTGGGAAAAAAATCCCGGGGGCAGTGCTTCTTGGTTGAAGTTAAGAATGAAAATGTTAAAATGAGCCCAGAGATAGCTGATTTCAAGTGGGTAACTCTTGAGGAATTTGAAAGCATGGAGCATATTGAAGGGCTGGGCGAAGAGGCAATGGATGCATTTTATGATTCAGAAAGCACAAAACACAAACAAATAAAAACCTAATAAATAAATAATAATAATGCAAGAAGCATCTGAAAAAAAGGCAGAGGAAAGGAAAGAGAGGATAAAATCATGGCTGAAAGAGCCTCTCAATCTGACACTTGTTATTATTCTTGTTTTTGCAATTGCTATCCGCCTGTATTATTTTTTTATTACAAGCAACCAGGCATTATGGTGGGATGAGGCAGCGTATGGAAGCATTGCAAAGACACTTGTTAATCCTGCATTCAGCGCAAGCCCTATTCTGGACAGGGAGTTTATCATCCGCCCCTTGTTTTTGCCTTTTTTGTGGTCCATATTTCTGAGGCTCAATCTTAGTGAAGCTGTCACAAGGTTCTTCCTGATTTTAATCCCATCAATACTCTCTGTATTTTTTACCTATTTAATCATAAAGGAAGCAACAAGCAGGAGGACAGCGCTTATCTCAAGTTTTATTATTTCAGCCCTATGGATACACCTCTTTTACTCAATGCGGCTTCTTACAGAAATACCTGCGTTGTTTTTCAGCCTAGTCAGCGTTTATTTCTTTGTAAAGGCATATAAACAGGATTTTGCATTCAAGCCATTTCTTCTTTCAATATTATTCCTGTCATTTTCAGTCATGATGAGGTTTCCATTTGGATTAGTAGGCTTTGCATACATCTTGTTTGTTATATTCACCGCCCGGTTTAGCATCTTAAAGAAAAAATCCTTTTGGCTTGGCGGAATCCTTGGCTTAATTCCATTATTTCTGTTCTTTGTTTATAATACAATCCACACAGGATTTTTCTTTCCTGCCTTAAAGGATGTTTCGTCAACTTCACAGGCAGCAGCGCCTTATGCATTTTATACGCTCGGCTTTATTCCACACTATTTCAAGACTGCGTTTTTTATCCTTTTCTTGCTTGGCATTCTGCTCTGCCTCACAGAGCTTGTTCTTGGATTTGGAAAGATAAGAAAAAACAAAAGGCTGGAAAGCCACCTTTTTATGCTGGTTCTCATGCTTGTTACCCTTGCATTTTTCATCTTCATTATAAGAGCAGCAGAGGATAGGTATCTCTTTGTTTCACTGATATCCTTCATTTATCTTGCCTCAATATCTATTGACTATCTTTATGGCATAGTCAAGAAATACAACAGAATTATTGCTGTTGTACTGCTGATTCTAGTTTTAGGCATTGGCTTTTATCAGCAGTTTGTTTTTGGCGATGCCATGATAAAATCCAAGAAAGAATCATACTTTCAGATGAAAGAGGCATTTTTGTGGATAAAGGATAATTCAAGCCCGGATGACACTGTTATGTCATCCTTCGGAGAGCTTTACACAATATACTATGCTGAAAGAAATGCGCTTTCAATTCCGCAGAACGAGACAGAGTTTGAAACTTATATTGCGGAGAAAAAGCCAAGGCTGCTTGTCGTTCATGCCTTTAACCAGCATCCCCAATATGTTTACCAGTATCCCCAGCAGCACCAGCTTCTTATGACAACAGAAAAGGCATGGTTCTTTGATGCAGAGCAAAAACAGCCAGCTGTTATTATATACAGGTTCTGGAATCTGTAAGGATGTTTGAATTATGTGCTTTCTACTGCAAAAATATTTATATATGCACACCCTATAATAAATTATGAGGAAAGTAGATATTCATACAATATTCAGAGGATACAGCCTTAATCTTAACTATACTCAGAATCTTGTGAAAGAAGGATTTTCAGTTTCAATCGGTGTAGCAGACCCTTTTTCTGGATTAGCCAAAAAAACCCTTGAAACAAAAACAGATTATGGCAGAATTCCCTTTGATGCAATAAAAAAGAATAACAGATTATTAAAAAAGATAGTAAAAGCAGCAGGTGGTAAAATCTCTCTAGAGGAAAGCTATTATATTGAGAATTTATGCGGATAATCGCGTAGAATTGTTTCTAATACACCCACCATATGAATGCGCCGTCTATGTAGAATTTTGAGCAGTTCCTGCACATGGGCAAGTCAAAATTTCTGCTCATCTGCGCGCTGTAAACACTCTTGTATTTTTCAGAATCAAGGACTTCTTTTAATGTCTGCTTTTTCAAGTCTCCAAGAGTAGCAATGCCATTGATGTCCACACAGCACATATCAACCTTTCCGCTGCTCAATACAAGCACCTTTTTCGGGTTAAAGCAAGGATATGATTTTAACCTTCTGTAATTAAACCCTACAAACTGCCCTGATTCTCTTGAGTCAACAGGATAAATAGAGGTGAAGTCGCAGTTTCCTTTCCACATCCTCAGAAAATCATCTATCTCCTTTCTGTTCCTGTCAAATGCAGTAAAATAAACCTCAATAACTGGAAGTCTCTGCCCTCTTTTGTTTCTTTCGCGATAGAGCTTTTTTATGTTCTCAACCACCCTTTCAAAGTTTGCGCCTACCCTTATTGACTCAAATGTCTCCTTTTTTGCGCCATCGACACTGAACCTTATCAAGTCAGGCGGGCTTTCCAGAATCTGGTTTATTATTTTTTCATTGAGCAGTGTTGCATTTGAATAGAATGAGCTTTTCATCCCGCTTTTCCTTATGTAATTTATCCTTCTGAAAATATCCAAGTCAGTAAAAGGCTCATTATACTGTGTTAAATGAATTTCTTTGCATCCAAGCTCTTTTGCCTCATCAACAATCTTTTTGAAAAGAGGCATAG
>DATDUA010000012.1:0-4991 GCA_035290605.1 Candidatus Nanoarchaeia archaeon | reverse complement strand
CAGGATTGGCGAACTTTTGCATAAGTCATGGGAGAACAAAAGAAGGGTTGACAAAAACATATCCAGCCCAAGAATTGACGAGTTATATGACGCCGGGCTGAAAAATGGGGCTTATGGTGGAAAATTGCTTGGAGCTGGCGGCGGGGGCTATCTGCTGTTCTTTTACTCTCCTGAAAAAAGATACAAGCTTGAACAGGCGCTTGAAGCGCACAGTGGAAAGATTTTAGATTTTAACTTTGATTTTGAAGGTGTTAAGGTCTGGCCCTGCGCGCCAAAAGTGTGCTAATCTTTCTACCTGCTTAATCCTTCCTCAACAAGCTCGCAGAGAATATGCATAATCAGCTCATGCCCTTCCTGTATTCTTGGCGTGTCATATGATGGGACAATAATCGGTAAATTGCAGATTTTTGCAAGATTTCCGCCGTCCCTCCCCAAGAAGCATATTGTATACAATCCTATTCTTTTCGCAGTTTCTACCGCCTTTACTATATTCTTAGAGTTTCCTGATGTGCTTATTCCCAAGAGAATGTCTTTTTCCAAGCCATTTGCCTCAACCTGCTTTGAAAAAACATCATCAAAGCTGTAGTCATTTCCAATTGCGCTCATTATTGAGGTATCTGTTGTAAGTGCAATGCATGGAAATGGCTTTCTTTCTATCTTGAATTTGTTAACAAACTCGCCTGCCATGTGCTGTGCATCTGCTGCGCTTCCGCCATTTCCGCAGATAAGAAGCCTGCCGCCCTGCTTGTATCTGCCAAGAATAACATCATACGCTTTTTCTATATCACCAACAGGCAGTTTTTTCTTTGCCTCTATTGATTCCTCAATCATGCTCTTTATCCTTTTTTCTGTTGTCTCGTACATTTTGCTCTCCTTTCTTACAAGCCCTTTTCTTTCATAAACCTTTCTGTGACAGAAAGAAAATGGTCCAGCTCTTTCTTGTGCAAGCCCTGGTGAACTCCAATGTGTAAGCCATTATCCCCGACATATTCTGCATTTGGAAAATCGCCAAGTTTTTTATTTTGGTAACCATTGCCTTTAAAATTTATAAAGCTTTTGTATTGTGTTGGTATTGACGCAAATGTGTCGCGGGTGTCAGCGCAGTTATCATTCAAGAATCTTGAATACTCATCTCTTGAAAATGGCGCTTTTTCGCCCAAGAGTATTGGAAATGCGTGTGGGCCTATTGTTTCATGGCTTTCTTCATAGAATGTGCGCAAAAAAGGCTCAAATCTCCTAAAATTGCCCAGGAGGTATGCCAGATTTTTCCTTCTTTTGCTGAGAATTTTGTCATAACTCTCAAGAGCGCCAACGCCTACTGCTGCCTCAAACTCATTCATTTTAGATGAATAGCCTATCCTGTCAAAGTAAAATCTTTCATCCTCCCCTTCTTCTGAAAATCTCTTATGACATTTTTCTCCAGGAATATTTTGGCATTTCTTGCATAGGCATCCCTCTCTTCCATGAGCCCTTAGCGACCTTGCTGCTTCTGCAAAATGCTCATTGTTTGTTGTGATAATTCCGCCTTCACCGGTTGTGATTATATGGGCTATGTATGTGCTGAATGCGCCCATGTCCCCCATGCTTCCTGCATTCCTTCCCTTGTATTTTGCTCCATGCGCCTCTGCTGCATCCTCTATGACATAAAGGTTATGCCATTTTGCAATATCGAGAATTGCATCCATTTCTGCTGGCTTGCCCATCAGGTGAACAGGCATTATTGCCCTTGTTTTTCTTGTTATTTTATCCTCTATCAATTCTGGATTTATATTGTATGTATCTCTTTTAATATCAACAAAAACAGGATTAAAGCCGGCATGAACAACTGCATTGGCTGTGGCAACAAAAGAAAGCGCAGGAACAATGATTTCATCGCCTCTTTCTGCCCCGCAATCATACAAGACTGCTAAAGCAATCGTATCTGCATCTGCTCCAGAGCTTACAGCAACTGCCTCTTTCACTCCAACAAGCTCTGCAAATCTCTTCTCAAACTGCCTGACATATTTTCCCTGAGAAACATTTTTAGTTTTTAAAATCTCTCTTATAAGCCGCTTTGCTTTCGGGGTTATTTCAATAGTGCCAAATGGCACCTTTATCTTTTCCATAACTTTTTCTTCAATACCCATCTTTTTCTAAGTTATTAATTATTTTTTATTTTACTCTGAATTATATGAATCTGAAACCTCTATCAATATTGTTGACTTGCTGCTCTTTAATGCCTTTTCATACGCAGGAACAATCTCTTTACTATTTTCTAATTTAACAACATCTATATTTTTGAACAATAATTTGAAAACATCTGTGTAGTCTGAGCAGTGCTGAAGCCCTGGATAAAATGGTGTTTTGCTTCCCACAAGCGTCCTTACAATTACCTTTGGCTTAAATTTTCCCTCAGACATCTCTTCTATCTTGTCAAGATGATTTACAAGCTGGTCTGCTGCCCTCCACATAAAGTCCATTCTCGGATATACAGACACTGGAATATATCCTTGGAGGCTTAAGCCGGTTGCCATTCCTGCCTGCAATTCCTCTGCTATCGGCATCTCTATCTTTTTTGAGCCGGCTATCTTTTCTAAAGTGCCATAAACAACGCTGCCAGGATATGCCACTGACTGCCCTAAAAATAAAACCCGCTCATCCGCTGCGAGCAATTCCATTGCCTTTATTACCTCATCTTTATATGTCATCTTAAAAAGTCACCCACTGCCCGCATCCGTGATGCGGGTAAACCCTCTCATATGCATAGGCTATTTCCTTGCCTTTAGCATTCTTTTCTCCCCATACCTTTTTTGTCGGCGTGTTCACGCTAAACCCATTGTCCTCCCTGACAAATGTTATTGGCAGATCATGCCCTTCTGCATACTCTCTGCATTCATAATATATGCCTGTTCTTGCACCCATGTCTCCTATAAATGCCCATACATGCTCGCCAGAATTTTTGTGCTTTATGCCCTCTGCAACCCCCACGGCAATCGGCAGGGCTCCTGCAACAATCGCCGAGGTAAAGAAATTATATTTTTCATTGTTTAGATGGATGCTCTTGTTTTCCAGGATTTCCTGTTTCAGCCATTCCTTATCTATTCCTGCGAGGAGCGCATGATAGTGGCTTCTGTGCGTAGAAAAAAACCAGTCGCCTTCATTTACATTTCTGAAGATATCTATAAGCTCTTTTTCATTTCCCTTGCAGAAATGAACCGGGCTTCTTATTTTTCCCGCAAGGTATAATCCCTTGATTTCATCCTCAAAATCGGTAAGATATCTTTCTAAATCTTCCCGAGGTGTATTTTTTATTTGTTCGAGATTCATTTAAGAGTATAGCAAATGACTTTAATTTTTCCCCATTTTTATGTCATTTGCTATGTCAAGATTGCTAAATCTTGAGCACTATCAAAAATGCCAAAATTCAAAGAGCATTTTTGAAGTCTATCAAAGGCGCTTTTTGGGGAAGATTATGAGCGTCCTTTGCTATAAGCATAAAAAGCAGTTTTTAAGCTATATTATTCTGCAATGCATATTTTGAAGGCTTAACTATTGCTCGCGCTGTTTTGCGGCATCGCGCCCTTCTTTGCAAAGTATTTCTTGATTGTTTCTATTATCATGGCATCATTCCTGTCAAGGCACCCTGTCGCGAGCATTAAAAAAGCGTAAAGTGCTATAAAAAAAATGCCCAGCAGAATTATTGTAAAGAGGTTTAACACAATAAAATTCTTTGCCAGAATCAATAAGGCAGTTGGAATCAGCGAAACAAGCAGGATTTTAAGCATTTTCCTCCTTAGCGGAATGATATTCATGTAGTGCTTTGCCTCAAATACCATTATAGCATTCAGCACAATAAATGACAGGGAAGCTGAAAGAGCAGCGCCGTTTATTCCAAAGGTGGGGACAAGCATTATGTTTAAAATTATGTTGAGGGCTGTTGTAATAATTATATTGTAAAGCAGAAGCCTTGATTTTCCTGCCATGGATATTATGTTCTGGGAGATGACAAAGATTGACGAGACAAGCGCGCCCACTGAGAGAATTCTCAATGCCTGCACTGCAACAAGATACTCCTTTCCGAAAAGGATATTTATTAATGTTCCAGGAAACAGAATAATCAGGAGGAATATCGGAAGATTTATTGTAAAAATCCATTTCCCCACCTGCTTGCTCAATTCCTTGATTGTTGAGTAATTTCTTTTGTAGTATTCCTTGGCTATTAGCGGAAAGAACAGCTGCATGAATAATTCAGGGGCAAGCAAAAGAAGCATTGCAATGGGCGCAGCAGCATTATAATACCCTACCTCTGCCACGCTTCTGAAATACCCTATTGCGAATGAGTCAAGCCAGTAGAAGATTATTGAGAATATTCCTGTGAACATTATAGGGAAGGAGTAGTGCGCCAATTCGCTGAGAATTCTGTTTTTAGAGGTAAGTTTATCAGCAGTTTTATTTCCGGCAAACACCCCTGGAATTTTGTATCTGGCAACAAGATAGGACATAATAAGCATGCCAAATATGCCCAGAAGGTATGAGGCTATTATCGGGCTGCTGCTTTTAATGCCCATTATTACAAGTAATATCAGGATAAAAACCTTAAGAACATTCTGGGCTATGTTAAAAATAAAGGAATGCCACCCAATCATCTCATATGCCCTCATCAAAGAGAGGTATGTTCCCGAGAGTATTGTAAGAGGAACAAGTATGCTGAATGCCCTGAGAAATACGGCTATTTCGGTGTTGTGGAATATTTGGGCAGATATAAATCCGGAAAGCAGGAAAAGAAGAATGCCGCCGATGATGCTTGAAACAAGCATTATTGAAGAAGAAATCCCAAACACATACCTTATCTTCCTTGCATCTTTTTTGCCCCTGAATATGGAAACATACCTTAAAATGCCCTCATTAAGACCGAATGCAAAAAATGCAGCAAACCAGCTTACAACCATAGATGCAAGGGAAAATATGCCATACATGTCCGGGCCGAACTGCCTTGCGATTATAACCCTGTA
>DATDUA010000011.1:0-2002 GCA_035290605.1 Candidatus Nanoarchaeia archaeon | reverse complement strand
GCTTTTCTTTAAATCATCATCAAACAAGGTGTTAAGGTAGTATTCTGCGCCTGTGTTGAATGCTGCAGGATAGTCTCCATCAGAATAAAAGCCATATTTTTTATCTGCCTTAATCTCGCCTGCAAGCTTTGTTGCCTCTTTATCTATATCAAAGTTATAAAGAATATCAAATCTTTCTCCTGTGTGAAAAGGCAGGGCAAAAACCTCTTTAACATAAGGATTAGCTTCAAATATTCCTAAAGCATTCTGTTTTGTAATCCAGTAAACCTCTGAATTAGGGTATTTTTCCTTTATTGCAGGCAGGACTGGCAGGGTTCTGGCTACATCACCTAATGCGCCTAACTTTATTATAACTATCTTCATCATGGTTAAATTTATAATGCTGGAAGTTATATAAGCTTTATGAAGAACAAAGTCGGGTGTGTTAAGGCTTATATTGCGGGGCCATTATGCACAAAGCCAGAAAGGGATTTTCTTGAAAAGATAGACAGATTATGCAAAAAGCTTGGGATAAGAACATTCCTGCCGCACAGAGATTGCGGATTGTGGAAAAGCATGAAGGATGCCAAAAGAATAGCCAAAGGCGACTTAAAGGGCTTTAAGGGCTGCAGTCTTCTGATAGCAAGCTTAAACGGCTTTAATATCGGCGCAGGGACAGCATGGGAGATGGGCTATGCCCATGCAAAAGCTATTCCAGTCATAGCAGTAAAAACCGACAGGAAACTGAAAGAAAGCATCGAAGAAATCAGCGCCATAATCGTGGGCACGGCGAAGATAACGACATCGCTGAAAGAGCTGGAAGGGGAGATAAAGAAATTAATCCATCATCCTTGTTGACTCTATCTCTGTCTCTCTCCAGCCGTCTGAATATTCCTGTTTTTTCCTTAAATCTTTAAATGCCTTGAGATAGATGTAAAGCCTCGCAAAAAAAAGCTCAATTGTCCAGAAGAATTCCTTGATGTTTTTTGGGTAGAAGAAAAGAAAATACCAGCCATGCTTTATTTCATTCCATAAAGATTTTGTGCGGGGCATATCCGGCGCAATCTTGCTTAAATTCTCATGCCCTTTTATATTCCTGATTTTCTGGTTTGTCCAGTCCTTCCAATTTGAAGGGTTTTTAACATAAACCTCTGCCTCTGGGATATATTTTATTTTATAACCATTCTTCCAGAACAGGTAGGGGATTATGCTGTCCTCTGATGTTTCCAATGGGAATTCTTTTACAACGCCGTTTCTTATGGCAAAAAGATAACCGGAGCATTCAAAGAATTTTTTCTCTTTGGAAAGCTTTTTTCTTGCCCTGTCAATGCCTGCAAAGAGAAAATGCGACCAATACCCATATTTTGCGCTTCGCAAATCAACTGAAACAGGCTTTCCTGTTGCGCATCCAATCTCCTTATCCTCAAATTCCTTTAATATTTCCCTGACAGCACTGCCTGAAACATAAACATCGCCGTCTGTAAAGATGAGAATATCATCTTTGCTGGCTGAATAAATCCTGCCAAGCAGAAGGTTTAGGGCATAGCTCTTTCCCTCCCCAGGGTCGAGAAAAAATCCAACTCTTTTGTCTTTCAAATGCTGCTTTAAAAAATCCTTGACTTCTGGAAAGGGGTCTGAAACAATTATCCTAAAATCCTGCTTTATATCCTGCTGCAAAAAAGCATTTATTGCCCTTAGCGTGGATTTTGGCTCTTTGTATGAGGTTATTATTATGTATATCATCTGCCTGTTGTGCCTTGTTTATTTTATTATTTTAGCTGGTGTCAATAGGATAGTCCTCTGGCCTTATAAGAATTATTTTCTCCTTTCTATCTGTCAAAGCTGAAATCCTTACCTTTCTTTTGCCCTGCTTCCCTATATCAGAGATTTCTATCCCCTCAACAATCCCGTTTTGCTCTGCTATCCTTATCCTGTCTCCCTTCTTTAAATCCCTTGCAAGTTTTTTCATCCTAAAGAGGAACAAAGCAAATTTATAAAGTTTGTTAAACTTGAATTCACATGA
>DATDUA010000010.1:0-12156 GCA_035290605.1 Candidatus Nanoarchaeia archaeon | reverse complement strand
CTTGTTAAAATCAATCATCCCCCCGGAATAAGCCATCTGCCATATCCTCTGCCCGTCTTTATTCTTCCATTTGGCAAGCTCCCTGCCTGGAGCCTGGTAATAATATGCATAATTATCCTCATAATAAAAATTTCCTTTCTGGAATGTTAACAGCTTTGAGCCATCAGGCAGGATAATCTCTTTTCCGTTTCCTGCATAGCAGTTCTTCTTGCCTTCAACTATAAAATCTCTCAGATCCTCTAAATCAATCTCTAATTTTCCAAGTTTTATTATGTTTTTCATTTTTGTATCATTGATATTTTATTTTTCAATCCTCCCATCCTTTATTCTTATTGCTCTCTTTGCATGCGCTGCAATATCTGGCTCATGCGTAACCATTATGATTGTCTTTCCTTTCTTGTTCAGTTCTTCAAGCAGGCTGACAATCTCCTGCCCAGTCTTTGTGTCTAAATTTCCTGTTGGCTCATCTGCCAGTATAATCTCAGGGTCATTTGCCAATGCCCTTGCAATCGCAACCCTCTGCCTCTCCCCTCCTGAAAGCTGGCTAGGCAGGTGGCTTATCCTGTGCCCCAATCCAACCTCTTTCAGCAAATTTTCAGCCCTTTCCTTTCTGTCTTTAAGAGGGACATTCTGGAACATCATTGGGAGCATGACATTCTCCAGGGCAGTCAGCGTAGGAATAAGGTTAAAGCTTTGGAAAACAAAGCCAATCTTCCTGCCCCTTATCACTGCCAACTCTGACTCTGAAAGCTTTTCTATATCATGCCCGCCTAAAAAAATGCTGCCAGAGCTCGCCAGGTCCAAAGCCCCTAAAAGGTGCATTAATGTAGATTTGCCGCTCCCGCTCGGCCCAATCACTGCAACAAACTCGCCTTTCCCAATGCTTATGTTTGCATCCTCAACAGCATGTATTGTTGCATCTCCCATAACATAGTTTTTATGAACATTCTCAAGCTGAATTATATTTTGTGGCATTTTCAATTTTGAATCCTCATTCTTAAAACATCTTTAACACATTCCTGTTTTTTTAATTCTTCCAGCATCTTGCTCATGCTCTCTTCTGTTGCAGGATTAAGCAGCATTGTTAATGGTATCGTGCCGTCTGTTTTATCCCCCCCTCTTTGAACTACAGAATTAATATTTACCCCATATTCACCCAATAAAGTTGAAATTTTTCCTAAAACTCCTGGCTCATCTGCCACATTTGCTCTTAGATATGATGCCGATTTGATTTGCCCCGTATCTCCATTTTTCCAGCCAAGGCATGTAAATAGATTGTAAAGATAGTACCTGCTTCTGTGATTAGAAAGGTTTACCTCAACAATATCCTGAACAACAGACCTTGCAGTAGGCATCATGCCTGCCCCCTTTCCCGCTAAAGTTAGCGGTTCAGCCCTGTCACCAAAATATAAAGAGACAGCATTATCTTCATTGATGACACCTGCAAGCAAATTGTTCTTTGGCACCAGTGTAGGGCAAACCCTTAGCTCAAGTATCTCGCTATCCCCACAGCCATATCTTTTTGCTAAAGAAACCTGCTTAATCTTATACCCCCATTCATTAGCATACCTGACATCCCCAGAGGTTATCCCCCCTATGCTTTCACAGGCAATATCAGGCACCTCAACCCTATGCCCGAATATTATTGTAGACAGTATTGCCAGTTTTTGTGCAGCATCATTCCCGTTTACATCAAAGCTGGAATCCTGCTCGGCAAATCCTTTATTTTGTGCCTCTCTTAGTGCCTGCCCGTAATCCGCCCCCTTTTCCATTTTTGTCAGTATATAATTACAGGTTCCGTTTATTATTCCCTCTAGTTTTACAATATCTGCCTTGCCGAACATGTTAGAGACAGTATTTATAATTGGAATCTCACCGCAAACACTGGCTTCAAATCCTATGTGCCTTTTATTGGTAAGTGCAGAAATAAACAATAACTCTCCGCCAGCACCAGGCGGCCATTTTCCCCGTTTTTCAGATTCCCGAAACTCTTCAACGCTGGGGCATGCGCCTCTCTTTTCATAAGGCAGGCTTAATAAAGCCTTATTTGCAGTCACCACATTTTTTCCATTTTCTAATGCCCTCAAGATATAACGCCCTACAGGCTCTATCCCACCTATCAATTCCACAACAGTATCTATATCAGAATTTTCAAGAATATCATCGGGGTTTGATGTTAGTATTCTGGGATCCACCTCAATGCTTCTTTTTTTGCAAGTATCTTTAACACAAATTTTTTCTATTTCAATGTTCAGCCCTGTTTTTTCCGGGCTGTAAAAATCTTGCAGATACCGGACTACTCCGCTTCCAACAGTGCCTAATCCCAAAATCCCTATTTTTGTCTTATTATGCCCATTATCATTTTCCATTTTAATCATTCTCTAATCCTCCCAGAATAAGCTCTGAGGCGCTATCACCTCTTAATTCTGATGAATTTTTGGCTTAAATAACTTTCGGTAAGCTCTGGTGCAATTGCGGGACTTTTTGCAGAATTTATATGGTATATTGCGCAAAAACCCCAAGAATATGGCAGTGCCTTCGGTGCCTTTGCTTTGGTAGAAAGTTTTAAATAGCTATCTCAAGACAAAATTAACATGATAGTTCCAATAAGATGCATGAGCTGCGGCAAGCCAATTGCTCATTTATGGGAAGACTTTAAGAAGCGGACAGCCGCAGGCGAGGACGCAAACAAGGTTCTTAATGAGCTTGGCTTGGAAAGATACTGCTGCAGGGCAGTATTCCTCGGGCATGTTGACTTAATTGAGGAAGTAAGCAAGTTCAAGAAAAGCTGATTAATTCCAATGTTCATTATTTCATTCTCCACCTGCTTGCATAACTGCAATTCAGGCATTTCACTCTCTTAAAGCCGTTTTTTATCCTTGTCTGGCTGTTTTTTGCATTAAAGGCAGAATAGCATTTCCTGCAGAATTTCTTTCTTAATTCCTTAAGCTTGATGTTGTGAGACATGGCAAGCCTTTTTATCTTCCGGGAATCACCTGGCTTTTGATTCTCAAGATTTCTGAAAAACTCCTTTATTCTTTCCTCTGCCTGCTTTTTTCCTTGTTTTTTCATTATCCTTCAAAAAAGAGACAACAATAAACTTTAAAAACCATCTCCTCTAGGAGTTTATGAAGACGGCCATAGCAAGCTGGAAACGCCTGTTCCCTTTCCGAACACAGAAGCTAAGCAGCTTGCGTTTATGCTGGTACTCTCCCACAAGAGGGGAACGTATAAAGCTGTCTTCGACCTTTTTTTATGAAACATATTTTTGAGTGCAATAATCCTTAAATACAATATAGATTTTGAATAAAAATGAAGAAGTTTGCAAACACAAAATATCACATAGAGGTTGAGCATGCGCCAGGCGCATTTACAAATGACATGGATTTTTTGTCACATGATGCCAAATCAGCTTATGAGCATTATGAAACAGTAAAGAAGAAATATCAAAGCCAGAACATAGCAATGACAGAAATAATTGAAACAAGAGAGGAAAAGCCCCTGTCCTTAAGAAGGCTGGAGAAAATTGCCTTGCGCAGCACTAAAAGATAATTCTTCTTTGTCAATTGTTATTCTTTCGCTTTCTCGTCGCACCGAAAAACATGAATATAAGATTGTATTGTATATCCTAAGGCAGGAGCAATCAGTGTTTCAGCATGACACTTCGGCGTCTTCTGATTTTGAGTTTCTTCGGATACTCTCACTGACTCGTGCGGCCTTCATTATCTTTCTTTATCATAAACTTTATAATATAGCATTCTTCTCAATATTTGTTCGCGGGAGTGCCGGAGTGGTCAAACGGGAAGCGCTCAAGCAAAAATGGAGGAACGCTTTGGCTTAGTGCCTGCGAAGGTTCGATCCCTTCCCCCCGCATCTTTATGTTCCGCAGCGAGGAGCACCACAACATCAGTGAGGATGCCCACAGCAAGAGAACATAAAGATTGTTCAGTTAGGCAAGGAACTTCGCAGCAAGAGCAAATCAAAAATAAAATATAAAGAAAATACAGCAAATGAAAATCTTAATCACGGGCGGCGCAGGCTTCATAGGGAGCCATGTTTCAGATAAATTCATAGAATTAGGATATGATGCTGTTGTCACAGACAGCCTGTATTCCGGCAAAAAAGAGAACATAAACAAAAAAGCAAGATTCTATGAGGCAGATATAACTGATTCTGCCAGGCTTGAAGAGATATTTGAAAAAGAAAAGCCCGATATTGTGAACCACCATGCAGCGCAGGCACTTGTGCCGGTATCTGTCTCAAAGCCCCAGTTTGACGCACAGGTGAATATTTTAGGAACACTAAACCTCCTCGAGCTTTCCAGAAAGCATGGCGTTAAAAAATTCATCTATGCAAATTCAGGAGGCGCCGGCTATGGCGAGCCAGTGCGCTTGCCAATGGATGAAGAGCATTCAATAAATCCCTTGTCACCTTATGGAATATCAAAGCATACAGCAGAGCACTATCTTTTTCTTTACAAAAATCTGCATAATCTTCCCTATGTTTCCTTAAGGTATGCAAATGTATACGGCCCAAGGCAGGACCCCTATGGCGAAGGAGGTGTTGTGGCAATATTTACAAACAAGCTCCTGAAAGGAGAATCCCCTTCAATATTTGGCGACGGCACCCAGACAAGAGACTATGTTTATGTGAAGGATGTTGTCAGCGCCAATATTCTTGCAGCAGAGAGTAAAGAAGCAGAGAACAATGCATTTAATGTTGGCACAGGAAAGGCAGCATCAACACAGGAGATATTTGACAGGCTGAATGTAATAACAGGCGCAGCGCTTAAGCCAGTATATGTGCAGGAAAGAAAGGGCGACTTAAAAACCTCTGTTCTTAACCCATCAAAACTGCAGAAGCTCGGCTGGAAAATAAATTATGATTTAGACAAAGGTTTAAAAGAAACAGCAGATTATTTTAAGTGCATTCAAAATAAAAACATAAAATGAAAAAGCCAAAGCAGACAATAAGCCAGAGAATAAAGAGAAAAGCAAGAAGGGGGCTTAACTCGGAGATAGACAATAAAGAGAGGAGTTATGTGTTTGACACATCTGCTATTGTCAACAAAGCCCTTCCCAAGCTGATTTTTAAGGGGCTGAAAGGCAGGATTATCATACCAAATGCAGTTATGGCAGAACTGGAAAACCTTGCTAACAAAGGCCAGGAGGTGGGGTTTAAAGGCATGGAAGAGGTGGCAAAACTGCACAAGCTCAAGCACAAATACCATTTCAGCATATTCTTTGATGGAATAAGGCCGCAGGACAGCCATATAAAATATGCAAAATCAGGAGAGATAGACGCCCTGATAAGGGGCGCTGCATTCAAGCATAAGGCAGTTTTAGTCACAGCAGACCTGGTGCAGGCAAAATCTGCGCAGGCATACGGGATGCAGATAATCTTCATCAAGCCAAAGGCAGAGAATAAAGAAGCAAAAAGAAAGCCGTTTCTTTTCTTCAGGCAGGGAAAAAGGCGCTAGGAAAGAAAGCTTAATGTGCCTTTCTGCAGCAGCAGGATTGCAGCTATCACCAATGGAATTCTGAAAAGCGCAAAAATTGACACAAGGAATATCAGCGCGGCAAAGATGTCAAACCAGCTTCCTATATCCTTAAAAAGCCCTATTGCGCTTTTCAATGCAAGAATAACTGCAAAAACAAGCAGGATGGCGAAGTGCATTCTAATCCCTATAGCCATCAGCAAAAGCAGCAATGCCCCTGCGATATCAATTATGCCCAGCAGTTTTAGCATAGGTTTTTAAAAAACAAATATTATTTAAATATATCCAAGCGCCCGTAGCTCAGCCTGGATAGAGCAAAATTTAAAAAGGATAATAAGTTAGATTTATTATGAGGCTGCTTTTATCAAGGGATTCTAATAAAAAATTGTTTGATTTTTTGATTAAGACAAATCATTGTAATTCTTTAAAAGAATTAGCCTGTAAAATGAAAATTCACTTTCGTACTGTCCAAAAATGGAGATATAGTGAAAATTATATTCCTGAAAAAATTATTCCATCAGAGATTAAAAACAATTTAAAAATAACCGATAGGCAAGAAGATAATTGGGGTAGAGTAAAAGGAGGCAAAATAACTCATAAGATTATATTGCAAAAGTACGGAAAAATAGAAATAAAAAAAAGACAAATTAGAGGCGGGGAAAAATCAATAAAAGAAAAAATAAAAAAACAAAACCAGATAATACTTGATATAGCTAACCCTATTTTTTTAGAGTTCTATGGGGTATTGCTTGGAGATGGATGGCTTAGTAAATGGAATTATAAAGGAAGAACTGTTACATGGATAGGGATAAGCGGAAGTGCCAAACTAGACAGGGAGTTTTTTAATTATCTTAAAAGGAACATTAAAATTCTTTTTGACAGAGAAGCCTATCTTAAAGAGCGTCCAAAGCATAATTCTATTGAGCTTATTTTTTCTCATAGGGCATTGCTGCAAAAAATTCATGAAGAATTAATATTTCCAATAGGTACAAAATCAAACTTAAAGATTGCTGAAAAAATTTATAATCTTGGTTATGAAAAGGTAAAATATATAATCAGGGGGCTTTTTGACACAGATGGTTGTTTTTATACAGATAAAACTCCTGCAGGAAAGCCATATCCCTGTATTATGATAAAAATGAAAGCTCCTGTTTTAATAAACCAAATATATTGCATTTTAATTAATGAAAATTTTAAGGTAAGATATAAAAAAACTCCCGAAGGGCTGTATAGAATAGATTTAAGAGGCAGAAAACAGCTAAATAAATGGATGAAGGAAATAGGCTCATCAAACCCAAGAAACTTAGATAAAATAACTGCCCTTGTGGCGCAACTGGATAGCGCGAAAGGTTCCTAACCTTTAGGTTGCAGGTTCAAGTCCTGCCGAGGGCATTTATACCAAGGTTCCTAACCTTGGTGTCGGGGGTTCAAACTTCAGAAACTTATAGTTTCTGAAAGCTTCAGAGACCTTATGTCTCTGATAGTCATCGAAAATCTTTTGACTTCAAAGTCTTATGACTTTGATAGCCGTCAAAATTCTTTGAATTTTGAGGTTTTCGAGATGCTCAAGAATCCGAGCACGCATCTTTAGGGCAGGATTCTTGACATCCTCCCGGGCGCGCTTTTTGACAAGTAAAACTAGCTGAACCTTTCTCTAAACTCGCGCTCCTGCGCGCGCTCTTTTACTTTAAACTGCCTTTTTGTAATCAGTATTCTTAACAGCGAATATGCAAGAACAGCAATGATAACAATTAATCCTATAACATAGAATGAGCTTTTGAATACATAAGGCCACCTGTCCTCCCATGGAAATCCTATGTTCATGCCGAAGAAGCTTACAGCAGCGCCAACAATTGTTATGAATATCAGCGCATTCAGCTCCCTCTGCGTATTCTCTGTATAAAGCGATTCAAGCAGCGTTAAAGTGCTTTTTGCATAATCTGAAGTCATGTCCCAAAGATGGTTTACATAATCATGGCTTGAATCAAGCATCTTAAATCTGTCAAAAAGCTGCAAAGCCTTTAGCTGCCTTTTTATATCCGGCTCAATAGAGCCCCCTCTTGCGTGCAGGATGTCATGCATCTGCAAAAGCCTTGCTTTCACAAAAGAGATTGTCTTAAGGTAGTCAAACAAATTTTCACGGACAATTGAAAAATCCCTGTAACGGATTCTTTCTGCATCGCGAATTGCCGAAATCTTATCCCACAACTTCCTGTGAAGGTTTAGGTAGTGGTTTAACTGCCTTTCAAACTCCCTGAACAGCACAATGTTTCTTATGACATCAAAAAATTTCGCAGGGCTCATTGTTTGCCTTAGGACATTGATTACAGCGACCCTCTTGCCAATGTATATCTCAGTATCTGAATTTTTAATAAATGAAAATGCATTATCCTTGTACTCCCTGAAGAAATCAAGGCACTCTTCTTTGCTGCGGTTATACACTGCAAAATATACAGGATATGCTCCGCTTATGACTGTTAAGTCCTTTGGAATGGGCGCACCCCTGCTAAATAGGTAGTTTAAAGCAGGCCCAACGCATTTGGAATAATATCTCTCTAATTCTTCTGTTGTCTCCCTGCGTTGTGAAAGCGGGGCACTTAAGAGCATAATGCCATCCTCTGTCATTGAAAATGTTATGGCATTGCTTTTTGCGTCAATGAACTCAAGAGTTTCTTCTTCATGATACATTGGGTCAGTTATCTGGAGAGCGCTCCAGAGAGCCTCAAGTTTCTGCCCATCAAGCTCTTTAACCCCTTTTTTATGCTTTAAGAACTCATAAACCTCTTTCAGGTGCAGGGAAGTCCGTTGAAACCAGACTCCCAGGTAAACCGCCTCTTTTTTCTCACCCATGCCTGCAAAAAAGCATGAAGATATTTAAATGTTGTGCCGGCTGCCTCAGCTAACAGCAAACATTTAAAAAAGTACCTAAATTATTCTAAGAAGTGCGCTGGTTGTCTAATGGCAGGACAACAGCCTTCCATGATCAGAACCAAAGGTTCTGATACCTCCTTATCAGAGGATTAAAGAAAGCTGTTTATCCGGGTTCGACCCCCGGCCAGCGCATGTGGCTTTGTTAAGATAAACGTATAAATAAGAAGCCAGATGCGCTGCAAGCGCATTTTTAAGCTCAGTTAATAAAGATAAAAGATGGAAACGCAGACAAGATCACTTGATGAAAAGCTAAGGTGGTATGACCACTCATACAAAATCATGCTGATTATTCCAGTAGTTATCATGCTCATTTCTCTGGTTTACATAGGATACTTCTACTCAAAGAATGGCGACATAATGCAAAAGGACATAAGCCTGTCCGGAGGCACTGCAATAACAATTCAGGGCGATATAGGAGAAAGTCTGGAAACAGGGCTGAAAGAGAAATTTCCAGATGTTTCTATAAGAAAGCTTGCAGACATAAGGACTGGAAAGCATATAGCAAGCATAGTAGAAAGCTCAAGCCAACCGCAGGAGCTGAAAGAAGGCATTGAAAGCGTGCTTGGCTACAATTTAACAGACGAGAATTCAAGCACAGAATTCACAGGCTCTGCGCTAAGCGAGAACTTTTACAGGCAGCTCCTTATAACGCTGATTATATCCTTTATTCTCATGTCCATCGTCATATTCATCCTGTTCAAGACATTTATTCCGAGCATAGCTGTGATATTTGCAGCATTCTCTGATATTGTAATGCCGCTTGCTTTGCTCAATTTCCTCGGCATGAGCATCTCGCCGGCAGGCATAGCAGCATTCCTTATGTTGATTGGTTATTCAGTTGACACAGATATCCTGCTGACAACCAGGGCATTAAAGAAAAGAGAGGGCACATTAAACGAGAGGATTTTCGGCGCATTCAAAACAGGAATACTTATGACATTCACAGCCTTGATTGCAGTCCTGCCTGCATTTTTCATAGTTACGGGGCTGCCGGACTCATTCAGGCAGATATTCCTCATACTCGCGCTTGGCTTGTTTGCAGACATAATAAACACCTGGCTTACAAATGCCAGCATAATTAAATGGTACTGCGACAAGAAAGGAATAAAATAGAAAAAAGATGCAAAACAGGAAAATAAAAGATAAGGGGAAAAGAAAAAACAATCAAAATGAAGCTTTCAATTAGAATATGGGTACTGATTATTGTGTTGTTTCTGGCATTTCTGGCAATTGCTCCCTGGCATGCCTTTGAGAAAGGTGTTGTGATAAAGAGCATTGAGAAGAACTCAACTGCCTCTGAGGCAGGCATGGCTTCCGGAATGGTTATAACATCCATAAATAGCAGGCAGATAAACAATATAGGGGATTATACAAATGCAATGAATGAATTTTTCCCGCAGCAGCTGCAGAACAGGACAAAGCTTGTTGTGCAGACAAAAACAAAAGAGTTTATACTGCTTGTTCAGGAAGCGCCAAGAATTACTGTTGACAGCATACCCTCAACAAACATAAAGAAAGGGCTTGATTTGAGCGGTGGGGCAAGGGCGCTGATTAAGCCTGAGAAGGCGCTTAGCCAGGGCGAGATGCAGGACTTAATTGCTGTTACAGCGCAAAGGCTTAATGTTTACGGGCTTGGCGATGTCACTATAAAATCTGCGTCAGACCTGCAGGGGAACAGATACATGGTTATTGAAATTGCAGGGGCAACGCCATCAGAATTAAGTGAGCTTGTAGGAAAGCAGGGAAAGTTTGAGGCAAAAATAGGAAATGAGACAGTTTTTATCGGCGGCGAAAGGGACATAACTTATGTTGGGAGGAGCGGGCAGGATGCGCTGATAGAAAGGTGCTTTGATGTTTCCGGCGGAGTGACTTGCAGGTTCAGGTTTGCTGTTTATCTAAGCGAGGAGGCAGCAAAAAGGCATGCAAATATAACCTCTTCATTGAAAGTCAATGTGTCAGAATCCGGCAGGTATCTTGAAAGCTCTCTTGACTTATTCCTGGATGATACTCTTGTTGATTCCCTTCTTATCAGCGAGGACTTGAAGGGAAAGGTTACAACACAGATTCAGATAGAAGGAAGCGGCACAGCTGTCAGCCAGGAAGAGGCAATAAAGTCAGCCCAGGAATCAATGAAAAAGCTTCAGACAATACTTATAACCGGCAGCCTACCTTACAAGCTTGAAATAACAAAGCTTGACACAATCTCGCCTGTTTTGGGAAAGGAATTTACAAAAAACCTTATTTTCCTTGCGTTGGTTGTCTTCATTCTTATTTCCGCGGTGCTTTTCGTAAGGTACAGGAAAATAAAAATAACCCTTGCAATAATACTAACAATGTTTTCAGAGGCTTTAATAACCATGGGAATTGCTGCGCTGATAAGGTGGAATCTGGATGCGCCGAGCATTGCCGGCATCATTGCAGGAATGGGCACAGGTGTTAACGACCAGATTGTCATAATAGATGAGGCTATATCACATGCCCAGATAAGCTTAAAGGAAAAGATTAAGAGGGCTTTGTTTGTTGTATTCGCAGCATTCTTTACAATTGTCGTGGCTATGCTTCCCCTGTTCTGGGCAGGAGCTGGCTTGCTGAAAGGATTTGCCCTGACAACAATCCTGACAGTCACTGCAGGCATACTTATTACAAGGCCTGCTTTTGCAAATATCATAAGCAGGATACAAAAGGAGTGAAATAAGCAGAGTGTCAAATGTACCCAAGGCAGCATGTTATTCTCGGAGCTATTTTTTCTTTAATGCTTTATTTCCTTTTTCATGTAAATCTTGTTAATTCACTGATTGTCTTTTTGTCATCTGTTTTGATTGATGCTGATCATTATCTTTTTTACGCCATAAAAAAGAGGGATTTTTCATATGCGGGCGCTTATAGCTGGCATGTTGAGCAGGAAATAAAAGCCAAAAGAATGGCAAGAAAGGGCATAAGGAAAAGAGACCCTTTTCATATTTTTCACACAATAGAATTTCACCTGCTGCTTTTGCTGCTCTCGTTCCGGAACACAATACTCTTTTATGCCTTTGCCGGATTTGTTTTTCACTCTGCAGTTGACTTTGTTGACCTTGCGCTGACAAAAACAATTTACCGAAGAGAATATTTTTTCACAAGCTGGCTGATAAGAAGGTTTATTAATAATACTTCTTGATATTTTCTGAATCAAAAAATAAAATGAAAATAGGTGTAATCGGGGTGGGCATTGTCGGCGGGGCGACAGCAGAGGTTCTGGGGAGAGTGCATGATATTTACCTTTATGACAGGTACAAAGAGCCGCATAATTCAGAAAAGAGCCTTGAGGAGCTTGCGCTGAATTCTGAATCTGTTTTTGTTTGCGTTCCAACGCCCATGAAGCCAAGCGGGGAAATAGATTACTCTCCAATCAACAATTCTGTGAATCAGCTTCTGGAGGCAACTGAGGAAAACAAAAGAAATCCTGAGGAGCTTTTGGTTATAATAAAATCAACAGCTGTTTCAGGCACAACAGACGACCTGGCAGAAAAATATCCTTTTAAGTTTGCATTCAACCCGGAATTTTTGCGCGAGAAGCATGCATTAGAGGACATGAAGAATACAAACAGGGTTGTGATAGGCGCAAATGACGAGGAAAGTATAAAAAAGATGCTTGATATCTACAGGCCATTATTTCCAAATGCAGACTATGTTATTACGGGCAGGAAGACAGCAGAAATGATAAAGTATGCAGCCAACGTCATGCTTGC
>DATDUA010000009.1:0-14984 GCA_035290605.1 Candidatus Nanoarchaeia archaeon | reverse complement strand
ATTTTATGCCCCAATAATGCCCCTTAGCGCAGGGTGCATGTCCATTGCATGCTGCTGCGCTATGTTCTGGTAAAACTGGTACATAATCATGACGGCCAGAAGTATGGAAGTGCCTCCAGCCAGAGCGCCTGTCAGGTCAGCGATTGAAGCAAGAAATCCGACAGCCATCCCGCCCATGACAGTTAAGGGCATGACATATCTTTCAAGTATTGACTCAAGTATTCTTTCATCCTTTCTGAACCCTGGAATCTGCAGCCCTGAGGCAAGTATGTTCCTCGCCTGGCTTCTTGCATCCATTCCGCTTGTTTTTACCCAGAATATGGCAAATATGGTTGAGAACGCCATGTAGATAATCATGTGGCTTAATCCCTGGAATGCCATGATTACCCTGAAACTGCCGGTAACAACTGCCCCAAGGATGTTTGATGAAGACGCCCAAAATACCAGCCCGCTTACAGGCTGCCCCTGGGAGAAGCCGCCAAGAAGGGTTGCATGCCCTGCCCAGTTTTCCACCAGCCCTGCAAAAAGCTGCAGGTTTGCGACAAGCGCTGCCGTAAGTATTACTGGAATGTTTGATGTGTAAAAAAATGAAAGAGGCCACCTTATCGCATATCCTCTTAATCTGTCAAACGAAAGGGGAATCTCCACCTTTAGGGACTGCGCCCATACAACTATCAGGAACACAGCTATTGTTGCAATCAGGACAGTCAGCACCTTTAAGACACCGCTTGTGTCGCCGTTAATCAGGGAGGATACTAATGCAGGAATGTTTCCAACAGCCCCCAACTGCTTTGTTGCAGGGTCAATAAACTGAAACAGCTCTGCAAACAATCTCCAGCTGACTCCGGCAACTATAAACAGGCTGACACCCGTGCCAAAGCCCCAGTTGCTCACAAGCTCGTCCATAAAAACTATCAGCAGCCCTCCAACCATAAGCTGGATTATCACTATGCCTGCATAGCCCGGCACTGCCTGCAGCCCCTGCATTGCGACATAAACAACTGCCTCAAAAACAACAAAGAACAGCACAACAAGCTTTTGCAGCCCCTGAAAATGTTTTTTCCCCTCATGCGTTGTCACATCAATGTTTATGATTTTTGCCCCGACAAGCAGCTGCAGGATTATCGAAGCCATTACAATAGGCCCTATTCCAAGCGAGATGATAGAGCCAAAGTCTGTTCCGAGTATAATTGCAAGGTACTCAAACCTGTCAAGGCTGTTCTTTGCAAGCGCATAAAGCGGAATATTTGCCAGGACAAAGAATCCGACAAGGACAATAAGCGTCCATTTAAGCTTGACATTAAAGCTCAGCTTCTTTTCAGTAGGCTTTGCAACCTCGGGCAGGTTTCTAAGAATATTTGTCAGGTTCATTTCTCTCTTTTACTTATTTTTTATATCTTTCTTCTTTAAGACTACTTTCCCGCCAGCCTTTTCAATTTTTTTAATGGCAGAACTTGATGCTGCCTTTGCATTTATTATGAACTTGCCGTTTATTTCACCACTGCCTAAAATCTTCATATCTTTTAAATCTAGCTCAATTCCCTCGCTTGTTTTCTTGAATCTCCCTTCCCTGATGTATTTTCCAGTGTTTTCATTAATCATGCCGACATTCATAACATCCAGAGCCTTGCTTTTCTTAAGAAGCTTTCTATTGCTCCCAAAATATTCCACGCCTTTTCTCAGTATAAGTGTTTTCTTCTGGTCTGCCCTTTTTCCTGTGCCAGCCATCCCCTTTCCTCCCTGGCTTCCCTTTCCCCTGTGCTTCTTGCGGGCGCCGTATCCGCATGTCTTTCTTCCCCTGATTCTGCTCTTCTTGTTTCTTTTCTTGATTTTCATTTTAAATAGCAAGGATGCCCCTTAAATTTAATTTATGATGATAGCTAATATAATTCTTTTCTCGCTTGCTTTCTTGCATCCTTGCCATTTTTTTTATTTTCATTTTAAATTTATAAGCCCCCTATCTTCAAAAGCCTGCTTTAATCTTTTTATGTGCGGGTTATCAAGGCACAAAGGGGATTCTCCTAAAAACTTCGTAAAACATCCCCTTCCGATTCTTGAGCTGAAATCTATGTCCAGAAGGTGAAATCTTTCGTCAGATTCATATTTTTCAATATATCCTGCATTTTTCTTGAATGCCAGCAGCGGCATAATGTTGTGCTCAAGCTCGAGCCTCGGAAACCCAAACCTCTCAATAGCACTATCTATAATCTCGCTTTCTGTTTTGTTTCCATACTCTAACAGTAGGTCTATCATGTTTGAATATACTATTTTTTCCATTTTTAAGGTTATAACATCCTTTCAATCAATTTGCTTATTTTTCCCCCATGATTTCCCAAAACACCCTTGGGAAAATGCACCTTTGATTTTATGCCGCCTCTTGGCGGATGCAGCCTGAAGAATGGCTTTAAACCAAATTCTTCGAGTTTTTTGCCTTCAATAAACCCGGATGCAATCTTGCTAGCATCAATCTTTGTTTTATTTTCTTTTTTGTTTTTAGTATCTATGCTTTTAATCAATTTTCCCCTCTTTTCTATAAGCTTAACAAGCATTTCCTTGTCTATGCTGCCGTATGCTACAAAATTCTCAGTCTTCTTTAACATTCCAAGCAGCTCCGGCTTTTCCTGCATGACAATGCAATTGTACTTTTTTTTGAGCAAAAGCCTGTTGAGTGTTTCTGCAAAATCCTTCCTTATTTCAACAAGCCCGCTTATCCTTACTACAGCTATCATTTTGTTATTTTGATTATTTTAGTTGTTTTTTTAAGCGCCTCAATGCATGCCCCGGCAAAGTTTATTGTCGTCCTCACCTGCCCGAATGTCTTGCTGTAGACGTCCTTTATTCCCGCCAGCCTTAAAATCTTTTTGCACTCATCCCCTATTACAAGCCCCGTTCCCTGCGGAGCAGGCATAAGCATCACTTTTGTGCTGCCCATCTTTCCCCCAACCCTGAATGGTATGCTGTGCTCCTCTTTGCAAAAACAGTCAAAGCTTCCGCATCCCCTCCTGATTTTTATGACATTCAGCTTTGCACTTCTTATTGCCTTATTTCTTGCAGGCAGTGTCTCGTTTGACTTACCATGCCCGATTCCAATATGCCCTTTTCCGTCGCCAATAGCAACCAGGCATGAAAATGTCGGCCTGTTCCCTTCTTTGGTCTTTCTTTGTGTCTGCTTCCAGGCCCTTCTCTTTCCGCCGCCGAATTTTCCTTTTGACTGCCCTATGTTCAGCAGCTCTGTTTTGGTGTTGATTAACAAATCAACTATTTCCGGCTCTGCTATTTTTATGTTATTGTCAAGCATGTAGTCAATATCCTTTACCTTACCTTCTTTCACAAGCTTTCCTATCTTTGTTTTTGGCACCCATGACGCAAGATGCTCTCTTTTCTCCTCCGCATCCCTTTCCTCTGCCCTGCTCTTCCACCTTTCTGCCTTTGACTCTCTCACTTCAACTTTTTTTGCTTCGCCTTCTTCGCTGATGTCTGTTTTTATCTCATTCTCAATCTCTTTCGCAATAGCCTCTCCGTTTTTTCCAACAGGCTCAGCTATGATTTCTGGCTTCTCTCCCTTCTCTTTATCTGCCTTGTCCATGTTTTTCTTTTTCTCTCTCATTTTTTCTTTTCAGTGTTTTTTTATTTATCTGCGCTTTTTTCTATCTTTTCCCTTGCGCTTTTGAATATTTCCTGGATATTGCCCTTTAAATGTGCTCCCCTAACCCTGTTGTCGTCAGGAAGCGATTCTTTTTTATGAGGAACAATTATTTTTTCACTGCCCCCCTCAACAATGCCTTTCAGCACAGCATATATTCTTGATTTTGCCGTATTCCTTGCTAATCCGATGTCAAGCACTGCAACTGCATTATTTTTGCCCTCATTCTTGATAATTCTCTTGGCAATAAGCATTCCTGTCAGATAGCATGCAGGCAGGGATTTCAGGCTTCCTTTCATGCTTTCAGGCCAGCCGTAATCAAGCAGTTCTTTGGAATGCGCAGAGCACACAACATAATCCTGCGCATTATTGCTTTTTGTATACTGGGCTGAAACATATCTTCCAGTCTTTCTGACCACGATTCTTGGCTTTGCGCCCTTGAGCAGGCTCATTCTTGCCTTATAGTCTGTTTTTCCCTGCCTTCTTCTTTTCTTTGGTATTTTCATTTTTTTTGTATTATAATGCCTGTTTAATATAATCCTTGAGATGCCTCATGTCCCTGAACATCTTTGCCCTTATCCTTCTCCTTATGCTGCCATAGGTTTTAAGGTCTACCCCTCCCTGCTTTTTTTGTTCCTTCAGGTGCTTGCGCAGTTTTCTTGTCAGTTTTATATAATTCTTCTTCCTTTTATTTACCTTCTTTCTTACCTTGCCTGCACCCCTCTTTCTTTTAATGCCTTTTTCCTTTGCCTTTCCCCTTGCCTGCTTGATTGTTATTGCGCCGGCTGCTAACAAATCCCTTATGTCCTGCCTTGTTATTGCCTCCTTTATCTCCCCGAGGCTTGCATTGTTGAACAAAATCCTTTTCTTTCCTACCCCGAGCGCATTTACAGCCAGCAATTTCTTCCTGTCAAGCTTCATCTTTTCTCCTCCCTGCCAGCCTCTGCTTTTGCTGTTTTGTTTTCATTGCCTTTCCCACTGCTTTTCTGTTTTTCAGCTTCATCCAGGAACTTTCTCACATTAAGGTTGCATATCTTAATTCCAAGCTCTTCTGCTTTTCTGGCAATCTCAATCCTGTTCTTTCTCCCGACCTTGGACAGGGTTGCTGTCTCGCCTTTTTTCATTTTAGTAATATCCTTAACATTTCTGACTGTTTTAAGCGTCTTTGCCCTTTCTTTCTTTGGTTTCCCATACCCTATGCTTACTGTTTTTGCATATCCCTTTCTCTTCTCTCTCATCTTGTTATGCCTTCCCTTTGGCTTTCTCCATTTTTGCTTGTTCTTCCTTCCGCGCCCAAGCTGCGACTTCTTGTTCCACCCGCGCCTTAAAAATTTCTTAGCCATTTTTCATTTTTGCGGCTTATATATCCTTTCCGCATTTTTCTGTCATAAATATTCCGTCCTGAAAAACCCTCCTGTCCTTTGCCCTTACCCTTGTCGCATTCTCTATGTTTGCTGCAGTCTGCCCGGCAGCCTCTTTGTCAGGTGATTCAATTGTTATTATGTCCTTTTCAATCCTTGCATCTGCATTTTTCAGTATTTCCGCCTTCCTTGGCTTTTCCTCGCCAAGAAAATTCTTAACCACTATAAAATTCCCCTCTTTTGAGACAGCAATGGGAAAATGCACGCTGCAAACCTTGAGCTTATAAACATATTTTTTGTCCATGCCGAGAATCATGTTATTGATATGCGCCCTGATTGTATTAATAATCTTGCTCTCATTTCTCGTTGCCTTTTTCGCCTCAAGGATAATTTTGCTGCCCTCTTTCCTTATGTTCACCTCTACGTTTGATATCTTAAAGCTCTTTTTGGATTCAATGCCTCCTTTTTTCAATGTCAGGCTGCTGCCTTCAAGAATGGCATCTGTTCCCTGCGGAATTTCTATTGTTTCAATAATGTCGTTTTTCATGTCCATAAATTGAAACCATATACTTTAGTATGTGGCTTCTTTAAATTTATTTGTTTCAATTTTGTATCACATCAGAAATCTATATGATTTCTGACTGCCATCAAAAATTTGCATTTTTGAGGTCCAGAAAACCTAAACAAACCACACCTTTTAAGGTGTGGTAAACACAAGGTTTTCTTGATTTTTCAGTAAGCATAAGCAATTAAGCTCCCCCCGATATTTTTTTCTGCAGCTTCTGCGTGCGTCATCAGCCCCTTGCTTGTTGAAACAATCACAATGCCAAAGTCCTTTGCAGGGAGGTATCTTCTTATATATTTCTCCATGCTGCCAACATTCGCATAAAATCTCGGCTTTATTGAGCAGCACTCATTAAGGCTGCCTATTTTTACATCCAGCTTTTTTTCCTTTTCATTCAGGTTATAGCCCTCAATATACCCCTTGCTTTTCATTATATCCAGCACATTCAGCAGCAGCTTTGAGTATCTTGTTACAACTACACTGTTCTTTTTTGCCCTCTTGGCATTCATTATGTTGTTTAATGCGTCAGCAACAATGTCTTGGCTCATTTTTCAGTTTAGTTCATTATTTTATGAATATTTTTGAAATCCTATCTCCACTGCAATCTCCCTGAAGCACTGCCTGCACAGGTTCAAGTTGTACTTTTTTATATGCGCCCCGAATCTTCCGCATCTCTCGCATTTTCTCGCGGCAATGCCGAACTTTCTTTCCTTAGGCTTATTAAATTTCACAAACTTGCTCATCACTGCAGGCTTGCCCTTCAGCTGTTTAAGTGTTTTTTTCCAATCGCTCGCCGTCATCTTATCTTGTTTTAAGGTGTTTTATTTATTTTATGTTTACATTGAAGTTTTTCTCCATGAATTCAGCTATCTCTTCGCTGCTTACATGCTGTTTTTTAGGGAGCTTTCCCGGCTTTGCCTTTTTGCGCGTTATTCTTTTTCCCGGCCTGCAGAACACAACTGTCGCTTCCAGCCCCATAATTCCTATATCCCTTTGGTATTCCATCCCAGGTATTTCTATGTATTCAGGGATGCCGAATGAAAAATGATTCTCAGCAATTTGTTTTCTCTTAAGCTGGTTCTCAACCGCCTTAAAAAGCCTTTTCAGCAGCTCATTTGCCTTCTCACCCCTTATTGTAACCATGCACCCGACTTTCAGCCCAGGCCTTACCCCGAATGCTGGGATTCTCCTGTCTGACTTTATCTGCACTATCTTTCTGCCGGATATTACCCCAATCAGCCTCGCCTCTTTCTCAAGCTTGTCGTCAACCCCCCCGCAATTCAATATAATTTTCTCTATCCTTATCTCCCTCATCTTGTTATCTCCCTTATCCTTTGCAATGTTTTGCGTATTTTTTTCAGCCATTTTGCCAGTTTATTAATTATTTATTCCACAGCCATGAGGTTCTTTTTCTGAATCTCAACATTTTTATTTTCAATCTCAATAATTGCTGTTTTCTCCTTAATCTCCTTTGCAGCTCCCCTTTCCCCGACATGCTTTCCGCCGGTTACAAGCACCTTTGCGTTTTTCTGCATAGGCACTATCTTAAGTATTTTTCCGTCATGCAAACCAATAACAACGCTGTCACCTGTTCTTATGCTGTCCTTGAATAATATATTGTTTCCATTATCAAGGTTTATCTGGATTTTGTTTTTTCCGAGGACTTTCTTTCCAATAACCTTGCACACCCTTTTAACAGCGTCCTTCTCAGCTATCTCCTCCAGCCTGAACTTTCCTTTCTTTATAACAACACTATAATTCTTGTTTAGCTTTTTTATCGCCAGTATGTCCGATGCAACAAGGGAGAATCTTCTGTCTTTCCTAACCTTTCCGTTAACACTGGCATTTCCGCCATTAAGTATTCTTTCTGCCTCTTTTCCAGTCCTTGCAATCTTCAGCACATCGCGCAGGACTATAAGTAAAGGAATGCCGTTTCTCTGCCTCGGCACAACTGAATATTTGGTGCCTTTTCTCGGTACAGGCCATTCTCTCGGCATTTTTGATTTATTTAGGTGCATTTTTCTCCTTGTCTTTTGTTTTGCCGGGTGATTTATTTTCAGTATTTTGCGGCAGGGCTGCTGCCTTTGCCTGCTTTCCTTTGCTCATCCTTTCCTTGTCGTCGAGATCTAATTCAGTTATCTGCAGGTTGCTTGGCACAAACCATATGCTTACCTTTGTCCCGTCCCTTTTTACCCTTTGGATTCCCTGTATGCTTACCTTTCCCCTCTTTAAGCTGGCCCTGTCAATCTTTCCTTTCTTTCCCTTAAACTCTCCCCTCATTATTCTCACAGAATCATTCTTCCTTATCTCTATGTTCCTTTTTCCATGCGCCTTCCTCAGCTCTTTTGTGAGGTTTGCAGACATGAATTTATGCTTTATATGTAGGGGGGCATTAGCTGCATATTTCCTCTGCTTTCTCGGCTGCCTGCTCCCCTTCCATGATGTTGAAAATGCTTTTTTCATTTTTTATATTTTGTTTATTTTAGTAAACTCCCTGCGCAATCTTTGCAACCTGCGACCATCTCTCCATGACTTCTCTTGCCACAAAGCCCTTTATCTGCGTGCCTTTAGGGTTTCCTTTTTCATCTTTAAGCAACGCAACAGCATTGTCTGCAAAGCATATTCTTTCTCCTGTTAATCTTCTGTAAGGCCTTCTCTGCCTTATGACAATAGCATCAAACACCTTTCCTTTCATGTCAGGCAGCCCTATTCTTACGCTTACCTTAACCCAGTCTGCTACCCCTGCTGCTATCTGCCTTCCTTTTCTTGATTTGCCCCTCTTTACAGAGACTATTTTCACAATCCTCGCCCCGCTGTTGTCGCTTGACACAACATAAGCCCCGAGGTTCAGGCCCTTTGTTATCTTCGCGCCGATAGCTTTCATTTTTCCGCTCCCGCAGGCTTTTCATCTTTCCCGCTTTCTGTTTTTTTCAAAACAACAAACCTTATTATCTTGCTTAAAGGCCTGCATTCCCTCACCTGGATGTAATCTCCAACCTTCACGCTGCTGCTTAGGCAGTCAGGAAGCTTTGCATGTATCCTTGTCCTTGCCTTAGAGTATCTTTCATATTTTTTTGAATATACAACCCTCTCAAATTCTATGACTGCCCTTTTCGGAAATTTTTTTATAACCCTTCCTTCAAATGTCCTGCCTCTCACGCTTAATGTCCCGTGAAAAGGGCATTTTATATCATTGCAGCTCACGCTTTCTGTTTCTTTAGCTTCCTTTTTCCCGGAATTTTTTTCTGCTTCTTTCTTTCTTGCTTTTGTTGCCATTTTGCTTTCTCTCGCTTTTAATCTCCTCTTTCTGCCTCTTTATTGTGCTTGTTCTCGCTTTTTTCTGTGTCTAGTCCTCTATTGATTCCTGCTGAAAGCCAAGCCGTACAAGAATTGGCTTTACTTTCTTGATGTGATCTCCCTGAAGTTCTATCACATTGTTTTTTGATGTTCCTCCACAAGCCAATTCGCTTTTCAGGCTTTTTGCCACAGATTTTATGTCAATTTCCCTGCTTAACCCGCTGACTTCTGTCACTATTTTTCCGAATTTTTTCTTCAAGGTCTTCACTTGTATTCTCTGCTCGCTTTTTGCGATGTTTTCACAAACACATGCCTGCTTCGGCAGGCCGCATTTCGGACATATATCCATCTTGTTTATTTTGAGTATGAATTAGCCTGTTCTTAAACCTTTAATTTCAGGCTGCGCATCCTTTGCGCAGTAAGTATCCTCGCTATCGCCTTCTTAATCTCCTTAATTTTGTTTTTCCCGGATTTTTTAGCAGACACATTTGCCTTTATTAACTCTTGCCTGAGCTCCTTAATTTTCTCAGGAATTTCCTGTTCGCTGATTTTTTCTGCATCCTTAAATTTTAATACTGCCATTTTTTATGCTCCTGCTGGTTTTTCATTTTCTGCATCTTCTTTTTTTCCTTCGGATTCGGCAGCATCCTTCTTTTTCCTCGGCTTTGCTGCCTTTTTTTCTTCCGGCTTTTGTTCGCTTTTGGCTTTTGCTCTCTCTGCTGCCTGCTCGCCTTCAAAGAGCAGGTTTGATGCTATCTTCTGCTTCATCTCATCATTTACAATAATCCTGTCATGAATCTGAACATCAGGAGGCAATATGCCCACTTTAATTCCAACAACCCCTGCAACCGTCCTCGCTGTTGATTTTGCCCTTCCGACAATCTTTGCAGTGTCGCCTGTTTTTTTAAGGTATCCTGAAGCAAACCTCCAGCTCTTTGCCCTCTCCCCAGGAAGCTTGCCGCTTAAAACAATCTCAACCCCAAGCGCTCCCGCACGGATTATTCTCTCCAGTATTTTGTATGCTACCATCTTGAACCTTACAGTGCCCTGCCTTTCAATAAGAAGTGCTATCTCATCAGCCATTATCTGGGCATCCAGCTCCGGCCTGGTGATTTCAGCTATCTCTATATGCGGATTTTCAAGTTTGAATCTTTTCTTCAGCACGCTTGTAAGCTCATCAATCTTTTCCCCCCTTCTGCCAATTACAAGCCCTGGCTTTGTCGTGTAAACTATTATCTTCTCGCCGACAGGTGTGTATTCCATATCAACCCCGCTTACTATCCCGATTCCAAGTGAGTTTTTGATGAACTCCCTGACGCCAAACTCGTCTTTCTTGAACTGAACAAACTTTTTTTCTTCCATCTTATGCCTTTCCCGCCCCCTTTTTAATTTTTTCCTGCTTTTTTATCCCCTTATCTTTCATTTTCAGCAATATATGGGTTCTCTTGAATTTCATGCTGCCTCCCCTCTTATGCGGCCTGTTTGCCCTGTTCGCGCTTGCAACAGATATCTTTGCTGTTTCTGCGTCTATACCGACATTCTCTGCATTCGCCTTCAGGCTTTTAATAAGCTTAATAAAATATAAGGATGCCTTGACAGGATATCTTCCGGACATCATGCCGCTTCCCTGGGCATGTTTTCTGTGCGGAATCTCACCCTTGAATGCAATTGCCTTTTTCATCCTGACAACCTGCTCAAGCAGCTGAACAGCATCATCAGCTGTCCTGTTTTTTATTGCCTTGCATATAGCCATAGAGTGCTTTGTTGATATTCCTGCATCTTTTCCATAAGCAGTTGCCTCTTCTTTTCTCGGCTTTTTCTCCTGCTTTTTCCCGGCATCCTTTGCAGCTTCTTCTTTTTTTTCTCCTGTTTTTGTCTCTGCCATTTTTTCCTCTGGCTTTTGCCCGCTTTTGGCTTCTTCTTTCATTTCTCCACTATTTGTTTTCTTTTCTTCTTTGTTTTTTTGTTCTTCTTCTGCCATTTTTTCAGGATATTTTCTTTATTTGTTTTTATTTTACTGATTGTGAAGCAGTGCCCTTTGTTGAGCCGATTCCGGGTGCTCCATGTGAAACCTTCTTTCTTGTCGGCGCAAACTCACCAAGCCTGTGCCCAAGCATGTCAGGCACAATTCTTACAGCCGCAAAATCCTTTCCATTATGAACATAGACTGTCCAGTTAACCATCCTCGGCATAATGATAATATGCCTCAGGTGAGTCCTTATCAGCTTGTTGTTTGCAATCTTTTTCTCAGAGTCTTTTATAAAATTCTCAATAACATCAAACTTTCGCAGGACGCTTCTTCTTGCCCTTGCCTTCAGGTATTTTGCAAACTCCCTGACATCAAGCTTGCCTAACTCTTCAAGTGTTTTACCCCTAAAGCTGAATTCTTTTGCCATTTTTTATTTTCCCCTCCCTGTTTTGCTTGGCCTTATCAGCCCTACCCTTGCGCCAGGAGGCGCGTTTCTCTTTGCTATCTTTGACTTTATTCTCTTGCCTCTTCCTGAGCCGAATGGGTGGTCAACAGCATTCATCTTGACAGCAGAGGTTCTTGGCCACAGCTTATTTCTTGCTTTCTTCATATGGTGCATCTTTCCAGCCTTGATTATCGGCTTTTCCAGCCTGCCTGCGCCTGCAATAACTCCGATAGTTGCCCTGCATTTCCCATCAAGAATGATTTCTTTTTTTGATGGCATCATAACGCTGACACCGCCTGTTCCTTTCCTTATAATAATTGCAGAGCTTCCGCCTGTTCTTACAGCCTTTCCGCAGTCGTTTGGGTGAAGCTCAACATTATAAATTCTTGTTCCGACAGGAATCTCTGACAAAGGAACAATATCTCCGGGCTTGCTGCCGTTTCCTATTCCTATCCTCTGCCCCTCAATCATTCCTTCACATGCAGGGTTGTAAAAAAACCTGCTGCCGATACCGCTTACTATTATTCTTGCAATAGGGGACGAATGCGCAGGCGAGTGCAGCAGCTCTTTGACAATGCCTTCTGCCGGGGCTTTCAGCCTTGGATAATTTATCTCGTACTTAAATGCGCTTTTCTTTGCCCTGTAACTTAGGCTTCCATGCCCACGTGCCTGCTGTATTATGCGTTTTCCCATCTTCAAAATTTAAATCATTCCCAGCTTAGTAGCCAAGTCAATAGCAGGATTTTCCTTGCTGAGCTTGGCATAAGCATATTTTTTATTTCCCTTGTTTAGCGTGTTTATTCTTTCAACCTTAACCTTCCACAAATCCTCAATCTGCTTCTTGATTTCCTGCCTTCGCATTCTCTTGTCAACGCAGAATATAATTGTGTTCTCCTTCTCAAGTATCTTAACTGCCTTTTCAGTTGTTATCGGCATCATATTCTCTTTTCCTCCGCGATTTTATATTTTTCCTTTAACTCTGTGACAAAATTATGAAAGTTATCATAATATCTGGACATCCTTCTGTAAGGGGATGTGTCATAGCTGTGCCTTAACAGCAACTTGTTTACTCTTGAAATCTCTTTTCCGCTCAGCTCGCCGTTTTCTACATTGCCCTCAATTCCCCTTTTAATATTCTGGAGCACAGAGACATCATATTCCTTTTCTGCCCCATTTTTAATATACCCTGACAAAATCTTCATGAATATTGAGAGATTTCCGCCCCTTATGCCGCTTCCGCGATTCTTTTCAGGCTTGTCTTCCTTTATGCCGTTCCACAGGTAATACAGAAAGCTGCACCTTTCCTTTATAATGGTTTTGCTTGCATCTTTCATTTTTTTGCCCCCTCTTCACTTTTAGCTTCAATTCTTTTTTCCAGCTCCCTGATTGCATTTTCTGTGTAAATAACCAGCCTTCCTGCCCTGCCCTCTGCAAGGTCTTCTATTGCCAGGTTTCCTGCGCGCTGCACATCTATTCCCATTATTCTTATGCTCTCATTATCCCCCGAAACAAGCAGCAATCCTGCAGTTCTTTTGTATTTCCTGCCCCTGAGCTTGCCCTTTCCAGCCCTGATAGATTTTTTCTGAATGGCAATGCTGTATAAACTGCCTAAAATATTTCTGATTGCCTTTAAAAAATCCTTTGCCTTTAATTCCAGGATTTTTGAGTCAACAACAAACGGGGCGCTGATTTTTTCATCTCCAATGCTTGAATATCTCTTTCGGATATATTTGTCATTTGCAGTCGCTGCTAATGCCCCGAGAAATGCTATCCTTAGCTCCTTTTTGTTTATGCTCTTTTCCTTTAGCATGCTTTTTATCTTAGGAGGGTGCGCTTTTCTTCCGCCCCTTGTTCCTGAGATAGTTGCGCCTATCCAGAAAAACTGGGTGCCTCTTCTCCACATTATCTTTCTTGGTATCCTTGATATCCCCTTTCCATATGCCGTCTTCCACTTTCTTCTGGCATGCTTCAGCTGCCCGCTTGCAGATTTTTGCATTCCTGCAAGATAAAAAGGGGCATGCGGCTGCTTTCTCTTCCTTGTCTCAAGGCATTTTTGAAGTATGTCCTCCCTTATCTCTGAAGAAAAAAATGCAGGCAGGGCTATCTCTCTGACTGCTTTTCCCTCAGCGCTTAAAACAGGTATTTTTTTAGCTGCCATTTTATTTGAATCCTCTTATGCTTATCAACTCAAAATTTTTCTTTTCCTGCCTCTTTGTTTTTCTCAGCGGCGCTGTCAGAACCAGCTGCCTTTTTGAAGGGCCCTGCACGCTCCCCCTGATAATAACATATTCTGTGTGAATATTTCCATAAGCCCCCATTTGCAGTGGCTTTTCTGCCTTTTTGACATCTATTACTTTGAGGTTTGGAATCATTCTCGTGAAAAATCCTGTTTGCCCTGCCATTGCTATCTTAAATGTAACATATGAAGGATGCCATGGCCCAAGGCTGCCAGGCCTTCTTGTGCCTTTCTCAGACTTATGCTGCCTCAGGCTTATGCCAAACCTTCTTACAGGGCCCTGAAACCCTCTTCCCTGAGTCACGCCTCTTGCATCAACCAGTGAATTCCTGCTAAAAATCTCGCTGAATAAAATCTCTCCGTTAAGCCTGCTCTTTGCAAACTGCAGCTTTTCAGCCATAGTTCCTGCAAGGGCAATCTCGCTTAAATCAGGCGTTTTTTTAAGCCCTGTCCTTCCAACAAGAGAGTATGCAATTACCTTGATATCATCATACTTATCAAGCTCTTTCTCCGCATTCTCAACCTGCTCCTTCGCATTGCCTTTTTTTGGCAGCTTTATTTTTCTTTTCAGGCTTTTGTCAAGGCTGTCATTTAAAATCTCTTTGGCAACATTTCCATTTTTGTAGAATCTCACAGAAAGAATCCTGACAGGCGGGCATTCAAGAATTGTGACAGGAATAATAATTTTCTTGCCTTTTGTTAAAGAATCAGGCGTATTGTCCTTGACAACTGCAGAAGACATTCCTGCCTTGTAGGCAATAGAGCCGAGAAGCCCTTTCTTTTCACTGGCCTGCCTTGCTATATTTTTCCAGCTCACTCTAGGCAGAAACTTTTTTGCCCGTTTTCTCGGCCAGTATTGAAGACTGCCGCTTCTTGGTACGCTTCTCTGTGACATTTCTTAAAAAATGCTTCAAATGCTTTCACTACAGCATTCATATTTTCCATTTTGATTCCCTTCCGTGAGCCCTTATCTCCAAGAAAAAAGGGATTTATAAAGATTGTGCTTGCCCTAAGCCTCAAACCCTGCCTCTTTCTGCATCTCATTTTTGTCAGCAGTTATCTTCCTGATTATCCTGCCTTTTCTTTTTGCCAGAATTCTTATCTTTTCAGCATCCCTCTCGCCTGCAGGAATAACAATCTCATCAATTACATATGTGTGCATTATCTTCGCTTTCTTACATTCCGGAATGTCCCACAAAAACGCATCTTTTATTGCTGCCCAGTATTTTATATCAGCCTCTAAAATGCAGAACTTGTCATCAACCTTCAGCTCGCCTGATTTTCCGGGCTTAGGCAGCTTCTTCTTTGTCTTCAGTTTTATTTCATCTGATTCAGCATCAAGCAGCATGCAGTAAGCTTTTTCTGCAATATTCTTCACCTCTTCGGAATTTCCTGAAAATTCATATTCCATCACTCCGGATTTTTTCTTTCCCTTAAGCCCCTGAAGCTCTTCTTTGCTTAATGCAAT
>DATDUA010000008.1:0-3212 GCA_035290605.1 Candidatus Nanoarchaeia archaeon | reverse complement strand
AATTGAAAGGAGGAAACTAAAAAATGCAAAAAATGGAAAGCTCAGTCAAAATAACCTTAATCATTGCAGGCGCAGTTATAGCCCTGGCTTTAATAGGGATTTACTCTTTTTTTCAGCTGCTGCCAACACAGACAGTCAATGCAAATGGCATTGCAACAATAAAGGCAGTTCCAGACTTGGTCAGCGTGTATTTTAATGTCGAAACAAATGCAACAACAGCGCAAGAAGCAAAAGACGAAAATGCAGAGATTACTGATAACATCATCACAGCCCTTATCAAGCAGGGATTTGAAAGAAGTGACATTGTCACAGAAAACTTTAACCTATATCCAGAATATAACTATGAGGATGGAAAACAGAATTTAGAGAGATATAAGGTTAGCCATAGCTTAAAGGTGCAGTTTTCAACAGACAAAACAGAAAAAATAGGCAGTGTGATAGATGCAGGTGTTGATGCAGGCGCTTCAATTGGCTACATAAACTTTGAACTAAGCCAAGAAAAGCAGAATGAATACAAGGCGCAGGCGCTGAAACAGGCAGCAGAGGACGCAAAGATAAAAGCAGAATCAATTGCTGAGGGGCTTGGAAAAAGCATTGGGAGCATATATTCTATCTCAAGCTCAGATTTTGATTACTATCCTTGGAGAATCTACGAGGCAACTGCTTCTTCAGAAGCAGGAGTTGCAGAAGCAAAACAAGCCGCAACAGACATCCAGCCCGGAGAAAAAGACATAACTGCAAGAGTAAGCGTTGTTTTCAAGCTAAAGTAAATGACATTAATTTTCTACAAATTTTTAGGTCATTTCCTGTCTACTAAAGGCGCTTTTTGGTAGATTATTTGCGTCCTTTAGTATAAGGTAAATTTTTATTTTTTGTTTTTTGTTTCTTTTATTTATCAGCTGGCAGCTCTCTTTTTATGAACAAAGAGGTATCTCCTTAAAAAGTAATCAACAAATTTTTCCTCATCTTTCTGCAATGCTTTATAATATGACCTTCTTTTTTTATATTCAATTATCAACATAGGGTATTTGTTATGCCATAAGATATAATTCATTATTAATCTTCCAATTCTTCCGTTGCCGTCTCCAAAAGGGTGTATTTTTTCAAATTTATAATGAGCCCTGGCAGCCAGCTCAGCAGGATTTAGTTTTTCTTTATTTGTAAATTTAATGAACTGGTTCATTAATCCTTCAACATCCTGCCAGTCCGGCGCAAGATATTCACCAACCCTGACAAGATAGTCTCTAAATCTTCCAGCTATATCCTGTTTTGTTTGCTCAAAAATTTCTTTATGCCACCCCAATAAAAGATTCTTAGATAGTTTTTCTTTTTCATCAGAAATCTTAGATTTCTGAATGCCATCAAAATCTTTCGATTTTGAGGTATCAAGAATTTTTAGAAATAATTTAGAATGTGCTTCTGTTTCTTTAATGTCTTTTATAGGCTTGTTTACAGCTATTTTTTCATGAATAATCTCTCTCGCTTCTTCCAAGGTTATTGTTGAGCCCTCAATAGCATTGCTGTTATAAGTAAAAGCAATCGCTATCTCTTCCTTCTCTTTTTCTCTTACTGATTCAGGAATTTTATCCCATTCTTCCTGAAAACTTTTTTTTATTCTCTCTAATTTTTCATAGAGCTCTTTTTTTGATTCATGCCTCAGTTTTTCTTTAATTTCTTCTATATTCTCTGGAATTTCTTTCCCAAGATATGCCTCTTTTGTTACAACCTTTTTTCCTTTTCTGAATGAATGCTGCAAATAGAAATATTCCCCATTTCCTTTCTTCCTTTTTATTACCCTCATAGTTATATTACCATTACAAACTATTTAAATTTATCTATTTTGATAAATATGTAATGGTACTATCTCATCCAAGTATTCTTGCCAGCATCTCTCTCGCAGTTTTGTAATCTGCCCGCCTCTCGCTTTCCTTCATTATCTCGCCAAGAAGGAAGTTTAGCGCCTCTTTCTTTCCTTCCCTGAAATCAGAAACAGCCTGCTTGTTCCTGTCAATAACCTTTTTTATTATCTTCTCAATCTCATTCTTGTCTGTTATCCTTCCGCTTGATTTTAATTTTTCCTTTATAGAAAATGAGCTTGGAACAAAATCATTCAAAATCTGCTTTGCCTTCAGCTCTGTTATCTTTCCCTGCTTAACCGCCTCAAGCAATTCAGCAAAATGCTCTGGCTTGATATCAACCTCTTCAAGTGTTTTCTTGTTCCAATTCAGGACGCGAAGCAACTCAATAACAACCCATGGCAGCGCGAACTCTGCAGGAATCTTCTCGCTGACAGCCTCAAAAAACTCAACTATCTCTAAATTCTGCGAGAGAACCTCTGCAGACTTCTTGTCAATCCTGTGCTTTTTCACAAGCTTCTGCAGTTTTTCCTGCGGCGATTCTGGCAGCCCTTCGCTTATTTCCTTGACTGCCTTTTCGCTTATCTTAATTACAGGCAAGTCAGGGTCAGGAATAAAGCGATAATCCTCTGCCTCTTCCTTTTCTCTCATCTTCATTGTCTTTCCACTCTGCTCATCAAACCTTCTTGTTTCCAGAAAAGTTCCTTCTTTTTTCTGCCTCTCAATCTCAAACACTATTGCCTTTTTTATATTCTCAATGCTATTGAGATTTTTTATTTCTGCTCTCTTTCCCCCTGCCTGCTCTCCTATAGAAACATTCACATCTGCCTTTATACCTGCATTCCTGTCAACTGCCTTGATGTATGAAAGCGTAAGAACAAGCTTGTTGAGCCATTCTATAACCTCTTCTGCTGAGCTAAAATCCGGCTCTGTGACAATTTCTGCAAGAGGCAGGCCGCTTCTGTTGTAATCTATGCATCCTGTCTCAGGATTCCATGAAGCAGGGTCTTCCTCTAAATGAATCTCTCTTATTCCAATACTCTCAAAAGTTCCATTCTCAGCAACAGGCACAGAGTATGCCCCCGAAATTGTATTCTGGTATCCCTTCGGCAAATCAGGCCAGTTATAGTGCTTTCTCTGCCATGCCAGATTTTTTTTCTGCTCTACCGTATTAATCTTGCAGTTCAGCATCAATGCAATCTCTATAATCTTCCTGATTGCCTGCGCATTCGGCAGCATTGGCTTGCTTCCTGGTTGCCCCGTGCATATTGGGCATACAAAACTATTAGGCTTAATCTCTTGCTTTGCAGCATGCCGCACTGCCCTGCACCTGCAGAAAAGCTTTTCCTTTGTGGC
>DATDUA010000007.1:0-4496 GCA_035290605.1 Candidatus Nanoarchaeia archaeon | reverse complement strand
CAAGAGCCGTTTCCAAGCGGGCTTGATGATTATCTTTCCTTTCCCCCTGCTTACATCCTCTCTCTTGCTCAAGATTATTCAGCCCACTCTATAGCAGTCTACTTGAAAGTAGACTATTCAAATCTTCTCCCTTTTTCCTTTTTTCACTCCTATGTTATCCAGCCCGCAAAACCAAACTACACAATTTTCATCTCTTGCAGAGCAGCATCAACTTCTTTTTCAGCTTCATCTAAACTTAAGTTTTTATATCCTTTTGACACATCAAAAATGCTCTTTGTTCACGCTGTCTGTTTTAACTCGCAGAAAGCAAAGGCATTTTTGGGGTGCTCAAAAACTCAAACACGCTCTGTGGCTTTAGCCCAGAGTTTTTGACATTCTTATGGCAATCTCTGACTTAATCCTGCTTATCGCCCTGCTTCTTATTTCTTCTGTGTCTCTTGGAGGCAGGCTAGCGTCTCGGGGATTAATCTTTTCCCTGTATGCTTTGGCAATTTCCCAGCTGTTTTTTATCTCTTTTTTGTACTTAACAGCTATTTCCAGGCTGTCAAGTATGGCCTTTTCAAGAATTCTATGCAGGACAGCATTAACTAAATTTCCAATAAATAAATCAATAAGCTTGTTTCTATTTTGGGCCATTTTTCCCTCCCGCCTCTTTCATTATAAGCTTAAATATCCTCTTATAGGCTTCTTTATATCTTGCCAAAAATTTATTTTTTTCTAAAATCTTTTCCTTTATGCCTTCTGCATTTATTTTAAATATCTTCTTAATTTCTTTATCAATAAATTCCGGGCTTATCTTTTTGCCCTCAATAAACAGGAGTATTGCAATCATGTTTTTAGTTAAATAATACATTTCTTTCCCAGATAAAACATCAACATTATCAATAAGAGCCCTGCTTTTCAAAAGGTTTAGATCTAGCAGCTGCGCATTTATTTTTCTCTTTATGTTAAAAACAAGCCTTTTTTTTGCGACACATCTGCTGAGCATAGCTATGTACAAAGGGTCATATCTAAGCCCTTCAACCAGCTCTCCCCATCTCATTTTAAGTATATGCGCATTTATTCCAAGCTCTCTTGCTATTTCTTCTCTCAAAAGTTTCTCTTTTATTTCCTTTTCAGATATTATCAATGCATCTATATCATTAAAACAAAAACCAGTTTCTAAGAAAGAGCCGGAAATAATAATATTTTCAGCTTCTGCAGCCTTTTCCACTATGGCAAATATCTTGCTTATTACTTCTATCTTTATGGGCTCAATTTTGTCTATGCCATAAAGAAAATGCTTTCCCGTTGTATCCTGCCTTGCATCTTCTTGCGTAAGAGGCTTTATTATCACAAGGCTCCCGCTGCTTAATCCAACCCTGTTTTTTGGGATGTATATCTGGTCCATCTTGCTTCCCCTGCTTATTCTGCCTACCAATTCATTTAACATAGTTACGTAATATTACGTAACTATATAAATCTTTTGGTTTCTCTTATCAGCCAGTCCTAATGAATCCCATCCCCTCGGCAAAACTCTTGGTATTTCTTCTTCTAGCAATACTTTTCTGTGATTTATCACATATTTTATGTCCGAAATTAAAACCACATTCTTTAGAAGGGAGTCTTAGCTTACTGCTTTTAATTTCGGAGCATCCTAACCAAAAAAATCCTTGATTTTCGCGGAAACAAGTGCCCTTGCAAACCACACCTTTTAAGGCTTCAAAGTTCAAAGAACTTTGATAGTCATCAAAAATCATAGATTTTTGAGATGTGGTGGCACATTGTTTTTTTGATTATTAGGATAGTAAAATGCAAAGCCTCCAGCCGGATTTGAACCGGCGACCTACAGTTTTTCTGGCATGGTACAAAACTGCCGCTCTAACCAGCTGAGCTATGGAGGCTTAATATTATTAGAAAAAGCATATATTAAAAACCTTTCTTTCCCTACTTTGTTTTTTCCTTGTAAATTATCCTTATCTCGCACAGCGCAAGCGGATAAATCTTTTTCATCGTAAGGCTTAATGATTTTTGAAGCTTGTTGAACACGATATCCTCGACTATTTCATCAAAGCTTTTTTCCTTTATGTACTCAGAGACAAAACTCCTTGCAGCATTGCGCAGCGCCTTCCTGACGCTTCTCGGCACTTTTTTCCTTGTTATCATAAATGTTTTTACCCTAAGACTTTCTTCTTTACACTTTGCAGAAAACGAGTCTTCAACATAATCAATCCCTGTTCTCAGCATTCTTCGTATGAAAAAGCCGAGAAGCTCAAGCTTTATAGGAACTGCAGTTGCTGCGCCATTTGATACATTCACCCTTAATGTCACTTCTATGCTTTTCCCCCTCAGAATCCTTGTCAAGTCAAGCTTTATTGTCTGGTTGTTGAATGATTCAAGGGAAGTTCCAAACAGGTCAATCTGCCTTTTCAGCGCAGGAACTTCTACCTTAAAAAATTTCTTTTTTTCAGCCATTTTATTCTAATTTTAATTTTCCGCTCCTTTTTCCTTTCTTTTGAATGTGCGATTTCTTGCATGTCTGGCAGGTGTACATCAGGTTTGTCTTTTTTGTTGTTTTCGTTTTCCTTTTGAATTTTGTTGCTGCCGGCTTTGAGCCCCATTTTCCAAGGTTGCCAAAGCCCCTGCCCAGCCCTCTTTTCTTTGCCCTTTCTATAGAGCCCCTTTTCATTGCCCCTCTCTTGTGCCCTGAGGATACATCTACAACTTTGTGCTCTGTGTGCTTTCTGCAGTATGGGCAGTACCTGTTCATTTTCTTTGGAATTTTCATTCTCACAAGAAAAGAAAGAGGTTTTTAAACCTTTTCAGAAAGAACCAAGACTTTTACTTGGCTAATTCAGTTAGTTGCAGCAAGACTTTGAACATTTTCTTGCCTTTGTTTGTTATTTCATAATCTACTTTTTGATGACCGATATCATACTTCACAATAAACTCTTTTTCATTCAATTCTTTTAAAACAGACTGCAATGTAGTATGTGATACTTTTGTTTTTCTGAACATCTCTGAATATTTTGATTTTCTCGTGTTTAACATTCTGAGAACTTCAAAAATGCACCTGACTTCTGCAAAGTCAAATATCATAAAAAGTGTGGCGAAACATTTATAAATAAATACTACATCGTTAAAACGATGTTATGAGGTGATGAAGATGACCAAGCAATATTCTAGGGGTTGGAAAAATGTATATGATGAGCATGGAAGATTAATTGAAAGGATTCCAAGAGGTGGCGGATGTTTTATAGCAACAGCTGCTTATGGAACAGGAACAGCAAAAGAACTTTGCATACTGAAAGATTTTAGAGACAATGTATTACTAAAGAATAAAAAAGGAGCAAGTTTTGTTAATTTATACTACACTTTTTCCCCACCCATAGCAAAATACATACAAAAAAGAGATTATTTGAGATTTCTTACAAGATGTGCTCTTTATCCTTTAATTTCCATTTTAAAAATTAAAAATATAAAGAATGAGTAAATTATTTGATAATGAGACTTTATCAGAAATCTTAATAATATTAGCATCTGCTCTGATTGGCGGTATTTTAAGTAGTGATATGCTTAGAACTTCTTCTATTTATTCTCGTTTGTTTTTATACATCATGGGGTTTTTTATTATTATAATCGGGATTAAAATAAGAAGGACAAGAAAGTTATAATAAAAAAGACAACTTTTAATATAATAAAATGGGCCCGCGAGGAGTCGAACCTCGGATCTTCGCTATTATGATGCTCTTGCATCGTCAAAGCGACGTCTTAACCACTGGACTACGAGCCCGTGCTACTTTATTTTTATATATAATAATCTTATAAATCTTGTTATTTTTGGTAAAGTTTATATACGCTATAATCCTCAGATTTTTATGAGTATGAAAAGGGGCGGAAGCAGTATTTATTCACGCAAGTCTACTCGCGTTTGCATTCAAAATAGAGAGTATGAAATATCAAATTTTCATTCATGCAAACGCTCTGCTCGCGCTTCGATGTTAGATACATCAAGAAATTTAGCAACATCAAAACGCTCGCAGGTGGCGGTTTTCATAATAATTGCCATAGTCATATTCGGCTCTGCGCTGGTTTATTTTATCCTGACAAGAGATAAAGGGCCTGAAATTACAACAGCAGAGTTTAGGGAGGCTTTTGATTATTTTTCCGGCTGCATTGATAGCGAAGTCAGCATTGCAAGCGAGCTCTCTGAAACGCAGGCGGGCTATGTAAAGCTGCCTGAATTTTCCCCAGGCTCTGACTATGCCCCTTTTTCATCCCAGCTTGACTTTCTCGGAAGCGCTGTGCCATACTGGTATTATGTTTCTGGAAACGGGGTTGTGAAAGAGCAGTTCCTGGCAAAACAGGAAATAGAGGCGCAGATTGAAGAGAGCCTCAAGGAAAACCTAAAATGCGACTTTTCAGCATTCAGAAGCGAAGGATATGAGATTGAGCTTGGAAAGCTTGAGCCGGATGTGAAGATAAGCGATTATTCAATAAAAACAAAAATGCAGGCA
>DATDUA010000006.1:0-5340 GCA_035290605.1 Candidatus Nanoarchaeia archaeon | reverse complement strand
ACACATGAGCTTAACGAGGCAATCTATGTTGGAGACAGGGTTTTGGGATTGTCTCAGTATTGGAACTGGAAGAGGGAGGGACACGCGCAATGCCCAGGAGCTACAATAGTCTATGACAAGGTTGCGCCTGTGTTTCTGCCTGATGCAGAAAGGGAGTTTGATAAATTTGCCAGGCAGCGAAGAGAGATAAGGGATATTGTATTTGAACAATCTCTGACTGACAATTGCAGGCAATATCTTCAGTTCTGGGAGCAGATAAAAGACGGAGAAGGAAAGGGGGTGTTGGATAATGGCAATGTCTGACATTAACTATGAATTTCTAAGCAAGGCAGGAAGGATACTAAGCTTGGGGCAGTCAAGGAGCATTATGCTTACAGGGAATGTCCCTGACTTATTCTATATTCCTGGCGACAAGGGGGGCAGGTATGTTCCTCTTATTGAATGGATGACAGAAAGATGGAATCTGCCCGGCGAGAACATCATCATTGTGTATGAGCTTAACAGCCCAATCATGTTCGCAAGAGAGGCTGACAGGGAGAAGATGAAGAATGCATGGCTCAAGCACATAGTAAAAATGACTGATGATGAGCTGGCGATAAAAAAGGTAGCTGAGCCAAAGAAAATAGACAAGCTGATTGAAACACAGGGCAAGTACTTTGAGTCAACAATGAAAGAGGCAGATTCAAACTCAAAGGTTGCCATTGAGCTTCTGAGGCAGTTCTGTGAGTGCTCCCGCTCCACTATTGGTGGAAAGCAGCTCATGAAGGAAACCCTCTTAATCATCATTGACGGAATTGACATGATGATTCCTCCTGGTGAGATTTCAAGGATGGGCGAGGGAGACAGGTACAGGATAGGCTCCCTGAGGAACTGGTTTTCAGACCCGAAGTTCATGAGCGGCAGGGACTCTGTAATCATGATTGCAGAGTCAAAAAGCCTTGTGAATAGGATTGTCGCAAACCTTCCGCAAATTATTGAGGTGGAGATTCCATCGCCAAACCAAGAGGCAAGAAAGCATTTTATCTCTTGGTTTAATGAGCAGCAGCCAGAAGGCAGCAAGATTCAGCTTTGGAATAATGGAACAGAGGACGAGCTTGCAAAATCCACAGCAGCATTGTCAATCCATGCGCTGATGCAGCTTCTAAAAGGGGCTAATTTTGGAGGCAGAAAGCTTGAGCAAAGAGATGTCATTGATAAGGTTGGGGATTATATCAAGAGCCAGTTAGGCGGGGAGGATATAGTTGAGTTTAAAAAGCCAACCCATCCGCTTGATGATGTTGTTGGCTACAGGAAGCTGAAGCAGTTCTTTGTTGATGAGCTTATTCCGTGGTTTAACTCAACAGGCTCTGATGCGCTGACAGGTGTTGGAGTATGCGGGCCTCTTGGAAGCGGGAAAACATATCAGTTTGAGGCAGTTGCCTCTATGCTCGGAAGGGTTGTTCTTGTGCTGAAAAACTTTCGCAGCAAGTGGTTTGGCGAGAGTGACGTAATAATTGAAAGGTTAAAGCGCATCCTCTATGCGCTGGACAAGGCGCTTGTTTTTGTCGATGAGGCAGACACTGCTTTTGGCGGAGTGTCTAAAGAAACGCACGAGACAGAGAGGCGCCTTACTGGCAAGTTTCAGGCAATGATGTCTGACACTGCCTTGAGAGGAAAGGTAATCTGGCTTCTGATGACAGCGAGGATACACCTGCTTTCCCCCGATATGAGAAGGCCTGGCAGATTAGATTTAATTATCCCGATACTTGACCCAGAGGGAGAGGACAGGACAGATTTCCTTAAATGGGTTTTATCAGCCGGGCTTCAGAATTACAAAGAGGAGGATATCAAAGCGCTTGATGAGCTTACAAAAGGCTTTTCTGCAGCAAGCTTTGATGTTATCCGGAGGCTGGTTCTTAGGGACAAGCGCGGCGGTAGAAAGCTTGATATTAACAGAGTAAAGGAGATAGTCAAAGATTATATCCCGCCTGCAATAGGTGAAACAAGAAGGTATCAGACATTGCAGGCTCTTGTGAACTGCACAAGAAGAAGCCTTCTGCCCAATCCAGATGCAACAGATGAAGACAGAAAATTATGGGCTGCAGAAATTAAGCTGCTTGAGGCAAGGGGAATAACCGGAGACTAAGCAGGAATAGGCCGTTGATAAAGAAGCAATAAGAGGGTGGTGACAAAATATCTCCAAATATCACCGCCCTCTTATGTCAAAAACTCTGGGCTAATGTCAGAAATGCTGTTGATATTTTGCATTTCTGAGCACATTCAAAAATCTAAAAATTCAAAAAGATTTTTGATGAGCCGCAGAGCGTGTTTGAGTTTTTGAGCACTGTCAAAAATGCCTTTGCTTTCTGTGAGTCTTCAAAAACCAAAAGGTTTTTGATAGTGCTCGGAAATGCTTTTCTATTTTGCATTTCCGACATAAAACAGACAGGTACTCAAAAGAGCATTTTTGAAGTCTAAATGCGTTAAAGAAGCGGGGAGGAAAATAAAATGGCAAAGTGGAGATTTTGGTATATAGAAAATTCTGAATGGAAAAAATCTAAGAAATTGATTGAGGCAAAAAACCAAGAGGAAGCAGATGAAAAAGGTGATAATTGGTTTAGGAAGCAAAAACGATTCTGGATAAATAACATTGCAGTTAGAAGTTTTGCTATGATGAAGGAAACATTAAGAGTAAGGGGCTAGAAAGAAGTTGGGAGGAAAATAAAATGGCAAATAACTTAAACCAAGAGTTAGAAGGGAAATTTGTTGTTCTAAAAGCAGAAGAATATGGGAAAGATCAATTGAAGAGAATTTTCTTCTGCAGAGGTGGCTTTGGAACAAGCCCTAAGACAAGCGGAAGCGCTATCTTTGGTTATTTTGTGTTTGATGGAGAAGATTGCAGAGTTGAAGGTTATGAAATAGAGAGATTTGCGACAGGCGGCGAAGTTGAAGAAGCAGAGAAATTCAGGGGAAAATAGATAACAGGATGAGGCAATGACTTTAGCTTTTAAACATTCATAATACATTATCCGGGGCAGCAAAAGCAAAGAGCATAAAGGGGGCAGTTATACCTATAAAATCATGCAAAAACTGCCCCCTCTTGTTTTTTAAAATTATTTTTTGTAAAAGAAGATTTTGGCTTAAAAAATAAAAGGAGATAAGAAAATGAAAAAGAGGGATGAAAGCAAATTAAATTTATTTTTGCATGGAAACAGCAGGCAAGTCTTAAAGGAAATAAATAGGATTTTTAATGTCAATATCCTGGAAGGCACTCTATATTGGCGTGAAATTGCTAAATTGTACGCAAAAACCAAAGATAGATTTGTAAAGATATTCATTGAAAGGCACCCGCAACTTGAGAGGGAAATAATAGAAGAGCTCATAAAAAATCTGGATAAATGAAAAAGGAGGAGTCAATGAAGAACATAAAATTATGGTACAATATATTCAAAGGCAGCATGTTTCCTTTGCTGTCTGTTTTAGTGGTGCTTTTTCTCCATGCCCGCTTGAAAAATATCCTGCCTGAAAGCCAGTGCAAGCTTCTTGGCGGCACTGCCTTCTTAGTCACAGCTTTATTCCTGACATACTGGATGGGGAAGATATTCACCACAATCCTGCAATGGTACGGGGAGAACATAGCAATAAAAACCGCGACAAAGCTTGATGATGAGTTTATTCCGTTGTTCAAGCATGTTGCCCGCATACTCGTCTGGGCAATAGGGCTGATAATTACACTCAGCCATCTCGGGGTAAATATCAATGCATTAATCACAACATTAGGAGTAAGCTCCCTGGCAATTGCGCTTGCAGCTCAGGACACAATATCAAATATAATAGCAGGGTTTCTCATCATGGTTGACAGGCCATTCAGGATTGGAGATGAGATTCAGCTGCCATCCGGAGAAAAGGTTAGGGTTTTAAGCATAGGCGTTAGGCGCTCAAGGTTTCTCAACGCTGACAAAGCCATAGTTATCATGCCAAACCTTGAGCTTTCCAAGAGCAAGATTGTGAATTTCACTTATGGGAAAGAGAACATCAGCTGTTAGGGCAGGCTTGAATAAAGAAAGAGGCTGGCAAAAATGAGCATTAAAATTCAGCCAATGGGAGGTGATAAAATAAGGAGCATAGAGAGGAGCAAGATATGCTAATCATAATCCTGTTGCTTACTCCAGCAATCTCAGCATGCGTGCTTTGGATGCTTGCCGGTTATATGCGCAGGCTGGAAAAAATCCAGAAGAGCATGCCCGCTTATGTGCGCTTTGCAGCACTATTTTTCGCTGCAATATCTGTTGTGTCAATTGCATTATTGGCAATCACGCTATGGGTAGTTACACTGGTTAAGCTATATAATCTATAGTGGCAAGGGAAAAGATAAAGTATGCCAGGGCAAACGGGCTTGAAGTGAAGTTCTGACTTTTGTAAGAGAAGAGCATAGAGAAAGGAGGTGGGCTGTGAATTATAAAGAAACACTGAAAGAAGCAGAGTTTTTCATGGAAAAAACAAATATCAGGGACTTATGCACAAATTTCTGCAAGGGAAAATGCTGCGCCAGATGTTACGCAAGCGAAGATAGCTGCAAAGGAGAGGAAAGAAGGCTTTCTTGTTCTGTATGGTTATGCGGCGAACTCAAGGATATCTTACAACCAGAGCTTAATAACTATTACGGAATAATAGACAGGATAGAAGAAGGGCTTGTGAAAGCAGGGCAAAAATGCAATATTTATCACAATCGCCCGCCTCAGAATTTAAAAGACAAGTTTTTATTCCAAAAGGAAGAGCTATTTACAAATGAGGAGAAAATTGAAGCAATAAGGCGCAAGGTATATTCTTTGATATGCCTTTTTAACAAAATGCGCGGGTGAGAAAAGAAATTCAGAATAAACAGAAAAGAGCAAAGAAGAAAGGAGCAGAAATGAAATCTAAAAGCTTGAAAGTTAAGGTTGGGGAGATATTCAAAGACAACCTGGATGTAAGGTTTAATCCAGACAATGCTGTGAAGGTTGAGGGTATAGATAAGTTTCAGATTAATGTCGAATGTTCGCTTTGTTGCGCGTATCCAAATTATACTACATGTACCTTTAGAACCTCTAAATGCCCCTTCAAGAGATTTGAAACAAGGTATGTCTCTGGTTGTCTGCGCTGGATTAGATTAGTGACAAGGATACCATACAACTCGAGAAAGTTTAGGATTTGGTCGGATGGTATAAGGTGGAACTCTTCTAACGACAAAGAAGCAAGGCAGCAGCTGAGCTTGCTCCGGAGAAGGGCAGAAAAACTAATCACTTGGGTTTAGGAGCAAGCCCTTGGTGCTATTAGGCGATTTATAAATTGCAAAGAGAAAAAGCAAAACTAAAGAAAGGA
>DATDUA010000005.1:0-6376 GCA_035290605.1 Candidatus Nanoarchaeia archaeon | reverse complement strand
ATATCTTTTACTGCGTCTTTGTCGTATTTAAGCTCAAATGACAGTGTCTGCAAATCATCTTTTTTGATATACAAAAGTATTCCATCATGTATACCTGTTGCATGCATGTACAGCTGAAGCTGCATGACATTATCCTCTTTTGCTTCATTTGGCAGGAACTTGCAGGACTTGACTTCAACAAGATACTGTTTTCCATCAAGCTTTACAAGCATTAAATCATCTATCCTGCCTGAAATAATAAACTCCTTTGTTTCTATCTTTACAGGAATCTCGCTGTTTACGAACTCTATCTCTGGATTTTTTTCAGATTTTATCACCTCTGATATGAATTCGTGGAGCATCTCTCCTGCCTTGAACACCTTTGTAGTGCTCTTGTCAGTTTCCTTTGGAAGCCTGTAAGAAAACCATGTCTTTCTTATACACCCGCCAATCTCAGAAGGATAATATCTTCCTATGCTTTTTGGCCTGCTCTCTCTTTTTAGGTGCTTGTCTATGAGATCATTAAAATCAACCATGATTTGTTTTGTATTTTTGGCAATTTAAACCTTTCGTGTTATACCAGAAATACAAAGGCAGTGTTTATTGGCGCCTTATCTCATGTCATGCGGAACTAGAATAGCATAAGAAGCATTTGCTGTATTTCCTGCGTTGTCAGATGATGTTAAGTTTATGTAATATTTTTTCCCTTCTATTTCTGTTCCTATCCTTGATGCCAATAAAGGAACAACAATCCTGAAATTCCCGTTATTGTCAAGGCTTACTTCTTTTTTGGCATTATCAACCATTAAGGTTATTGAAGCTTTGTCAACACCGGAAATATCGTCTGTTATGCTTCCAGAGATTGTGACATCTGTTAATTTATTGTTTGGAGGCCATAAAACTGATGGATTTGCATTTAATGTTATGCCTGGGGGGGCAGTATCTTCCAATTCAATTAAAGCATAAATCCCCAGTTTGTTTATGTAAGCTGTTAAGGTTTTATTTTCTTTGTTATGCGAGGCATTTAAAGGCGTCCAGAAACCATCAGCATAATAATAGATATCCAGGCCATTTTCATTCTCTATTATGTCATCCAGATAGTCTATTATTAAGGCAGAAGGCTTGTTAAAAGACAGGCTGTTGGGGTAAAAATTGTAAATGTCAATAATTTTGCTGTTTTTTAGCGGAGTATAATCATAAAGAGCATAATCTTTGTATATGGAGATTATAACCCCCAAATTAACAATTGTCTGGCCGTCTTCAATTATATCCTGCTGTTTTGATAAGGCATTTTCCGGAACTATTAATTTTGCGCTTGCCGCCGTGCTTGCAGTACAGCCATTTTCATCGCATGCTGTGGATGTGTCCCCTGTTCCGCAATCTCCCATGCTTACTGGAACTGAACATTTCTGCCAGTAAGCATCCTTAAGGCCTGAAAATCTAAGCAAAAATAAGCTGCTCTGCCACTGGCTAGCATCATATCTAAATTCCGGCAAATTATCTTTATCTTCACACTTCATGTCTTCTGAAGCTCTTTTTTCGCATTCATCCCAGGAAGATGGAAAATATTCAAAAGAGGTTCTTGTTCCAAAGCTGGTTTCATGCTCGGTGCAACTTGTCTTTTTCCAGGTGCACATATACTCGCAGTTATTTGAAGGGCAATATTTGCTTTCTTTGGAATATCCCCGGCATGTAGTATCACATTCAACAGCATGGCTAAAGCTGTATGTGCCGCAATTGCACCTTATTGAGACAAGCGTATTATAGCAAAATTCATGTGTTCCAGAGGATTTTTCCCTTAAAAGGCAGAATGTCTTGCAGTCATTATCATTAATATTAAAAACAGAAGAGGCTAGCTCGCTGGACAGGGCTATAACTATCAAAAAAGCCAGGCTTAAACATAATATTTTTATGTTATTTTTCATTTTCTTTATTTAATGGAGTTTTATATGGTTCTAGCAAAGATTCTTCGTCCATGTCTATTTTATTCATATCTAATGCGAAAATGTTGCCTTTTATGATTGTATCTAAATCGTATATGATGCTATAGCTTGCATCGCTTTTTTTCCTGACAGCAAATCTTGGCTTGTTATAAGGCAATGTCTCAAGCTTTATTATGCTCCCCCACTGCGGTTCGTCGTCACATGGGCCTAACCCATACCCTAATGGTGGTATCGCAATTTCGTATTTATCATTTTTTGCTTCTATCTTAATTTTTCCATCTTTTTCTATTTCTCCAAGGCATAAGTCTGCATCCTTTTCCTGCAATACCCCCTCAAGCTCATCTGGAGCAATCTTGCAATAACCAGGCCCGACTACACATAAAGGGGTATGTGACACCCCCCATCCCCGATTTGGCAGTTTTATATGCCCGGATACACTAAAACCTAGAATATACGGCTCTATTCCATTTTCCTTGCAATAATCATGCACCTGCAATGCAGTTTCTTCTCTTTTTTTAACATGCTCTGCCCTGTATGATGGCAATGCTTCATTTGTTTTTTCTTCCAGAGCAGAGCGCTCATTTTTAGCATGAGGCTCTGCAGCATAGCCAGCTGCAGATAAAAACCCGCACAAGGCTGGCACTGCAATTAAATTTGATAATAAATTCTTTAAGTTTCGCATGCATTCACCCCCTTTATAGCATTTGTATTTGAATTTTGAATGCTAGTTGCCATACACCCATCTTTTGCTTTTATCTCGCATTTAATTGCGTCATCGCATAATGTATACTGCTTTGGTATATTAATTATAACCTGGCAGGGATTGCCTAAGCATATTGTAGTTCCTGTTATTTCTGGCATTGTGCTTGCTAAAGAGCCATGCCCCCCTGTAATTTTGTATTCAACGCCAAATGAGCCGGAACAATCATCACTTATCTCTGCTTTGCATGCAAGGTTTGTGCAAACATCTGGATTTTCCGCAGGGTTTATGTTAACATTTATATTTGGAGGAGAGTTTCCTGCACAAACGTTTATATCAAAAGAATCAAGGCCATACATGTCTGTAGTAGTTATGTTTGTTTCATACCCTTCTAAAACATTCCATTCGCCGCAAGGGTCGCCATCTTCTTCCGAGCATACCTGCCATTCCTGGCGATTACTGCATATCTTTCCGCCGATTGGAACATTTTGTTCCGGGTTGTAATCATCGCCTTCATAATAACATTTTCCAACTTCTGCATCCCCCGCATCGCAAACCTTTGGCTGGCAATAAGATCCCCCATGATTACCGCCATTTTCACATGCGGGAGTGCCTTCGCATGCGCATGTTGTATTTTCACAAGGTTCTATGCGGGCGCAAACGCGGTCTGAATAACAACCATATATGAATCCGAAATCTAATCCATAAGTGCACAACCTTCTGGCATAACCTTCTGCGCATGCACCATCCCAAGGGTCTGGCGGATAATAACTCCGTGCATAAAGGCTATGCTGGGTTTTTGTTCCAGCAGGAGGGTCATACCAACACTGTTCCATCTTCCAATATGGGTAATAAGGATTAATTTCAAATGCTTCACAAGCAGAAAACTTAGCACAATATGCTGTAGGAACACATTCGGCATCACTAGAACATCTAGGCCACCAATTCCAGTCCCTCCATGGCCAAATAGTCCAGGAAGGAGCAGCATAAAACGAAGTAAAATGCGCAACATCAAAAGCCAGAGTTCCTGTTTTATCGTCATAGCTGATGTTGGAGCAAATGTCTTCGGGGCAAGGCTCGGTGATTTCGCCTGGATTGGTTGTAAATCCTTTGTTGTAATATATTGCCGGCCTATTTTCGAGAGATATATTATAAAAGATTATAGTGGCTGGTTGGTTAAGCTCTGGCAATTCCTCTGTGTTTATAGCGATTAAATTATTGGCAACATAAACATTTGGGTTTTCCTCAACATCAACGGCGCCAACATTAATCTCATTATTAAATCTAACTGCGCCTTTGCCCCTATTTTCTATAATTTTGTCATTAATGCTGATATCTTTCTGCTTTTTTATCAGGCTGTTTTTCCCGCTTGAATTATCAGTTTGCACTGCAAAGACAAGGCTGATTATTAATAGAAAAATTATAATAGTTGCTATAACAAAAAATATTATGGTCTTTTTGTCTTTATTTGGCTTGTTATTTCTTCCAGCTAAAGCATTTTTGGCATTCATAAATACCTCCAATCACCCCAAAATAAGATGCTTATTATGAAGCAATAGCTATTTATAAATATTGTTGTAGCGGACACTATGCTACAGCAAATCAAAAAACAATGTTATGTCCGAAATTAAAACCACATTCTTTAGAATGGGGTCATAGCTTACTGCTTTTAATTTCGGAGCATCCTAAAAACAAGTGCCCCTGCAAACCACACCTTTTAAGGTGTGGTGGCACATTGTTTTTTTGATTTGAGCAGGCTTGTGTCATTTCTCCTTGCCCATAATTGACTTCAGATACTTAATGTAGTCAATGCGGACACGCAGCTCATAATTCTTCCATCTCAGGTTTTCAATATTTTCAGGGTTGTTATCAATCTTCACATTATTTGACAGCTCATATGCCTTTCTTGCAAAGTCCATTGCCCTCTCATCCTTTGTGAGCTCATTGGCAATTATAAACTTCTGGGCTATGCCTTTAAGCAGGCTTTTGTCATTGGTTTCAAGGTATCTCATATAATTGACAAAGCCAAGGTTAAAATAAGCGTCTGCGCAAAGCTTGTCCAGCTCAATCGCCTTTGAGAATTCGCTTACGCTTTCCTCATACCTGCCTGATGCGCTATAAAGCATTCCAAGAAAGTTATGGTGAAAGGGCTTGCCAGCTTTCTCAGCAACCAATTCAAGGTAAAAGGCTGCCCTGTCATAGTCTTTTGCTTTTGAATAATCAGCAGAAATCTTTGCATAAAAAATCATGATTTCCGGCTCAATGGATATGGATTTCTTTAGGTTGAATGCTGCTCTTGCCTTGTCCCCGGAGCTTTCGTACAGCATGCCAAGGCAGCTGTAATACTGGGGGTTGTTAGGGTCAACAGAGGTTAAAAATTCAAGCTTTGAAATCGCTGCCTCATTATTTCTGCCATCTATTTCATTAAGGGCAGAATCAAAAATCTCCTCTTTTATGCCTTTCTCAGGAAATATCTCCCTGCGCAGCCCTGGATTAATCTTGGGAACAGCGCCTGCGTGCTGGCTGCTTAATGCACTGCCGAGGAGAAATGCGGATAATGCCGACAGGGCAATGCCTGCACCTTTTTTGTCCATGCTATGCATAACACAGGCGATTTTTAAGCATTTGTGTAATGCAATTCCATAAAGTATATAATTAAGGAATTCATTTTAACATTATGGAACTCAATAAGGAAGAATTTGAAACTTTATGGAATATAGAAAATTCCTGGCAATCTGACCCTGCAAAAGCGTCTGACGGAACTCCTGAAAGCATAAAGAAATACGTCAAAATTTTTCTTAGGCTTGATGAAATTGGATTGATTAAGACTGAAATAAGAGATGGAGCAATTTATGGAGCCATCACAACTGAAGAAGGCAGAAAAATTCTGAGAAATAAAAGATATGAAAAATGGATTCCTGAATAATTACACCTAGCCTGCCAGAAGCCCTTAAATTCCCTTTTTCAGCTTTTCAAGCTCTCTTTTTGCTTCCTCAAATTTCTTTTCTGCCTCAGAAACCATCTGCTTCCTGTTCCTGATGCGCTCAATCTCGTCCTGCGCCTCCCTGATTTTGCGCTCTGCTTCAGCAAGCCTTTTGTCCATGTTTCCAGTGCCTGCCTCTTTTGCGTCCCTTGGCTCAGCACGCAGCTCGCCCTTTGCCCTTGGCTTTATCTCAACAAAACTCGGCTCTCTCTTTTTAAATATTTTGAAGCGCTCTTTATGCCTGACTGCAAATATAATAAAGTATGCAACCCCGCCGACAATCACAATCCCTATGATATACCACATATAAGAGCGGAATTTTTCTGCTGTTTTGCCCATAAAGCTGCTTAATGCAAGCATGAGCTTGCTTGTCTGGTTGCTTGCATTTGTCGCTGCTGCAGTCATTGTTGTTGTCGTGTTTGTAGTGTTGGCTGCTGTGCTTGCACTTGTATTTGCCGATACAGCGCTTGTATTTGCGCTTGAGGTTGCTGTTGAGCTTACAGAGGCTGCCGGCAGAACCTCAATGGTTAAAGGGCCATAGGATGAAACATAGTTGCCTGTCCTTTTTGTCAGTATGATTTTGCCGTCCTCCCTGATGATAACATAAAACGATACGCTTGCTATTGGTGCCACATAGTTAAAAACAACCTTTCCAGAGCTGTCTGTATCGTTGCTTAATGACCTTATGGCATCGCCTGTATTTGGGTTTATGACATTAATCTGGGCTGAGAGAACTCTTGGCAGCGTCTGCACTGTAATCTGCATATTTTC
>DATDUA010000004.1:0-4828 GCA_035290605.1 Candidatus Nanoarchaeia archaeon | reverse complement strand
CCGCATCCAGGAGCCTCTCCGCAGTTTGAGCACTTATAGCAATTTGCCCCGCTTAATTCTGTCTTATGCCCGCATTTTTGGCAGAAGGGAGTTCCTGACTTTATCATCCCTGCAGGGGCATCGTCCTCAAAAAGAGGCATGACAGGAATAACCTTTCCATTATTCATAACAGAATCTATCATCTCTATTCTTGAGCTATAATAATTTACCCGGTTTGCCCTTGTGAGAACATTGCACCTAAAGCTTTTCATCTGTTCTGATGTTGGCTTAACCTGGCAGTGTTCTGTCTGCCCTAAATATTCTAATTTAAGCAGTTTTGCAAGAAAATCCTCAATTGACGAGCAGGATTTTATGAATGGATGGCTTGTGAACCCCTCAATTACCCCGTTTGCCCCGAGATTATGCCTTATTATGTTATCAAGCACTCCCCCTATCTGCCTGTTTCTTGAGAGCTCTTTTGCCCAGCTCGTATAAGCTGCGCTATATGGCGAGCCAGAACTGCCAAACTCAATAAAAAAATCAGCAGGAGCATCTGACGGCTTTCTGTTTGCATACTCTCCTACGATTATATGAACTCCAGTCCCTCCAATGTCAACATTCCAGCCAACTCTTTCTATAGGATTTTCAGGCCTGACTCTTTCCCCCCACTTAAGCTGCTTTGAGTTATCCTCTGATGTGATAAGATTAACAGGCTGCACGCCTTTGGCGCCGTCAACATAAATACTGACTGATTTTAAGCCATTCACCCACCCTTTCCTAAAAGTCTCTTTGACATCATCTATTGTAGAGTCCTTTGGAAGATTGACTGTTTTTGATATTGCTCCTGACAAGAATGGCTGAACCGCTGCCATCATTTTCAAATGCCCGTCAACACTTATTGTATTATCGCCAAAAGAGGTTGCAAAAACAGGGTAATGCTCCTTGCTTAATCCAGGGGCGTCTATTACACTTCCCCTTTCAATTATATGTTTTAGAATGCTCTCAAGATTTTCTGCTTCATATCCTAAAGATATTAGCCCTTGTTTGACACACCCTCCAAGCTTCAAATCCATTTTTCCGCCGCCAGCCAGCCCCTTTGTAGTTTTCAGCCCCATCATTGGCTCAATCCCTGTGCAATCAACACCCATCATAAAACCAATAGTGCCTGTTGGAGCAAGCAGGCTGACTTGGGCATTTCTATATCCATGCTCTGCCCCTAATTTTTCAACACCCTCCCAGGTGGACTTTGCAGATTCAAGCATATCCTCAAGTTTTGCAGGCAGATGCTTTGGGTTTATATCATTGAGATATCTTCTATGCAGCCCTATAACCTCTAACATAGGCTCTTTATTCTTTTCAAACTCTTGGAATGGGCCCCTCTCTTTTGCAAGTTCTATGGAGGTTTGATATGCTGTTCCGGTCATCAGCGCAGTAATTGCTGCAGCAGTTGCCCTTCCCTGCTCAGAATCATATGGAATTCCAAGAGACATTAAAACAGCAGCCATGTTTGTGTAACCCAATCCCAAAGGCCTGAACTTATGTGAGCTTTCAGTTATCTCTGCAGAAGGATAAGAGCCATAATCAACTAATGCGTCCTGTGCTATGATTGTTGTTCTTACAGCATGCTTGAATAAAGGAATGTCAAAACTTCCATCATCCTTCAGAAACTTCATAAGGTTTAGCGAGGCAAGATTGCAGGCAGAATTATCAAGAAACATAAACTCAGAGCAGGGATTAGACGCATTAATCTCCCCTGAATTTTTGCATGTATTCCATTTGTTTATAGTTGACTTGTACTGGATTGCCGGGTCGCCGACAATATATGCTGCCCGGGCTATCTGGTCCCATAAATCTCTTGCTTTGGTAATCTTCTTTTTGCTGGTTACTCTCAAAAGAAATCGTTTGTCAGGAAGATATCTGTCATCTTTATACTGCTCAAGAGGTATTTCAGTTTCTTTTTCCTGCCTGCCTGCTGTCCTGAAATTAAGGGACCATTCATCGTTATTTAGGACAGCATTCATGAATTCGTCGCTGACCCTAACAGAATTATTTCCATTCTGGCCGTCAACTGTTTTGTATGCCTCGCTTTCCAAATCACTTGCATCTCTCGGAGCCCACTCAGGATTTGCGCAAAGCCACAATGCTTTCTTCTCCTCACTTGCCTTCCAGTTGACAAATCTGTAGATGTCAGGATGGTCAACATCAGATATAACCATCTTTGCAGCCCTTCTTGTTTTTCCGCCGGACTGTATTCTTCCGGCTATGATGTCATAAACCCTCATAAAGGATATTTGCCCGGAGGCAACACCGCCGCCGCTTAGCGGCTCATTGATGCCTCTTAAGGTAGAGAAGTTGGTGCCGGTTCCAGAGCCGTATTTAAACAACATGCCCTCTCTTTGCGCATGCTTCAGAATATCCTCCATATTATCCTCAATTGACTGTATAAAGCAGGCAGATGCCTGCGGCCTCTCATATGCATCAATCTCGTTTGTTGCCCTGCCATCTACAATTGCAAAATGCGATGATTGGGTTGATTTTTTATTCTCGTCTACGCCATATTTTTTAAAAAGGCCAACATTAAACCAGACAGGCGAGTTGAATGCCATTATTTGCATTATGTTCAATGCGCAAAGCTCATCTAAAAAGTTTTTATGATACTTTTTGTTTATCAATCCCTGATAAACAGCCTCTTCTGCTATTGTCTCATCTACCCTTGAGACAAGGTCCTGCACGCTTTTTTCATCTGTTCCGTCTTTTCCACCTTTGTACAGGTACTTGCTCGCAACAATTTTTACTGCATCATCAGTCCAGAAATTAGGAGCCCTGACTTCCTTCTCAAAAATTATTTTTCCTGTTGAATCTTTTATTGAAGGCTTTCTAAGCTGCCAGCTTATTCCATTATACGCGCCATTTCCTTTTGTAATATAAGGCTCAATGGCTAATCCTGCTGATTCTGAATTTTCAGCACTAATTCCATAAACTCTGCCTTTTTTATCAATTTTATCCATTTTTCCTCTTTTGATTTATCTTTCTTTATTTTTTTATCTCCTTTGTAATATTTCTGAAGTCATCAACATCCTTAAAATCCCTGTACACAGACGCGAACCTGATGTATGCAATCTTGTCCAGCTTTTTCAGCGCCTTCATTACAAGCTCGCCTATCATCATGCTTTTAACTTCCCTGCCTTTTTTTCTTAGCTTTTCCTCAATCTCATTCACTGCCTTTTCTATTTTATCATGGGAGACTGCCCTTTTCTCGCACGCCTTGACAATGCCAAGCAAAAGCTTATCTTTGTTATATTGCTCTCTTCTGCCGTCTTTTTTGACAACAAAAAATTCAGGGCTTTCAACCTTTTCATATGTTGTGAACCTTTTTCTACACTTCAGGCACTCGCGCCTTCTTCTTGTCAGGTTTTCAGCGTCCCTTTTGTTTGTTACCTTTGTTTCCTTATGCAAGCAGAATGGGCAGAGCATGTTTTAAGCCTCTTTTATGTTTTTTTCAGGTACAACAGGTTGTATGCATATTATTAACTAAACACAACTTATTGTACAAGTGAGAAAATAGTAAAAAATGCTTGTATTTAAATATTTCTATACTGCAAGAGATACTTTATAAAACATAAAAAACAATATTTAAAAAGCCTTGTTGCTTCTATAAATCAACTAAATTCAAAAAACTAAAGAGGCTAAAATGCAAATCATTTATCTTCCAGACATCACCCCACTGATTATAATCATACTTGCTGTTGCCCTTGCATGGAGCCTTGTATGGAAAGGCATTGCCTTGTGGGTTGCAGCAAAAAAGAATCATCTTGCATGGTTTATAGTGCTTCTTATTGTAAGCACAGTAGGAATTCTTGAAATTTTGTATGTGTATATTTTCTCCAAACCTCAAAATAAGGCAAGAAAGCAGGAAAAAAGAAGCGCGAGGAAAACAGCGCGAAGAAAGAGAAGAAGGTAAATCTTGCTAAATCAATTGTTTTTTATCCCAGTAGAGATTGGATATAATGGTGTTATGCTCTCTGAACCGAAGGTGAGGACGAACAAACCGCAGGTTTGCGAAGAGTAAGCTGGCAGGGATATTATCTTGGAATGATTTGGTATGTTCTTTTTTCTAAATCGAAATAAACTGCTTGACCTTTGGAGATTTCTCCAATCGATTTATCTTGTTTAAATTCGTTTATGAGAAAATAACTTGGAAAATCTTTAGCTACTTCGACATGAGTAACCATAACAAGGCAGTCAGCTCTATCTTTTCTTTCAACAACAAGTCTCATTAGTTTGTCTAACCTATAATCATAACTTTCTTTTGGTGCATTATTTCCTGACCAAAGATATGGGACTTTTTCAAATTCAGAAGGTAAAGCCAATTGAACTGCCAAAATTTGCGAGCTATCTAATGCTCGAGGAGCTGTCGAAGAAAATAAATATGCTGAACTTCCATTAAGAATTTGTTTGATGGCTTTGCCTAATGCTTCCATTTGCTGACGACCCTCGTCACTAATTCGTTTATCTTCGCCGTAATCTCCATGTCTTGCAACGAATAAATGCTTCATATAAAAAAGAATTCTGTTAATCTTTTTAAGCTTTTAGGCGGTCCAGAATAATATTCTAGCTCGCTAGCTTATTGAACATAACATCAAAAAAAGAAAAGTTTTGATTACTTCTTAAGGTTAGGAATTGCAGTAATTATTAAATATGCTGATAGTAATAGCTCCATCCAGGCAGCGGCTGAATATCTTGGCCCATCTACAGGAACAAAAAACCATGCTGCCAAAAAGATTATGCCTATTATTAATTGTGCAATTCCAATTATTTTTTTGGTATCCATAATATCACCTCCAATATA
>DATDUA010000003.1:0-3037 GCA_035290605.1 Candidatus Nanoarchaeia archaeon | reverse complement strand
ATTCTGGAAGCAATGACTGTTGCTGACAGGAGGTTTTTTGTTGAAACTAATGCTGTTTATGTCAAGAATTCTGAAGAAAACCGCACACTTCAGTGTGCGGATGAATTCTTGAGCATCCAAAAAACTTACAAACCACACACTAAAGTGTGTGGTAAAACTCAAAGTTTTTTTGATGCTGCATATGACGACACAGCGCTTTCTATCGGGGAGGGGCAGACAATAAGCCAGCCAAGCACTGTCGCAAGGATGCTTATTCTTTCCCGGCTGAAAAAAGGGAACAATGTTCTTGAGATAGGCACAGGAAGCGGCTGGAATGCCTCGCTTATGGCCTTTCTTGCTTACCCTGGTAGCATAACAAGCGCAGAAAGAATATACTCTCTTCTTAGAAATGCCAATAAAAATATTGAGGCATTAAGGAAAAACCTAAAGAAGAACAAGGAGAGATTTTCAAGAATAAAATTGGTTGCAAAGGACATATTTTCTGCTGGAAAGCCACCGGGTGAAAAATATGACAGGATTATCTTTACAGCAGGCATTTCAGACAGTGAAACAGGGAGAGATGTTCTGAAGATTGCGAAAAATCTGCTGGGAAATGGCGGGATTTTAGTATGCCCTTATTCTGCCGGGCCTATTCTTGTTGCTAAAAAGCACAGAAATGGCGGGATTGAGATAATGAGAACGCAGGAAGAGTATGTTTTCGTGCCTTTGATTATGGGAACAGCATAGGCAATAACGCAGGAAACAACAAAAAAGCTGGCATATAGAGAACTGCGTAGCTTATAGCCCCCTATTGACTGCAGTTCTCTATATGCATAACTGCAAAAAATAGAGCTATAAATAATGCAGTTATCCATAATGGAAAAATCCGGCAGAAGTATATATTCTAAAATAACCTAACGAAAGGTTTAAAAGTATTATATCTCTTTAGAAATATACTTTTCGAAGTATATTTTAAACTAAGGGAATTTAAGGAAAGATGAAAGACAATTTCGACATCTTTTTTAGAAGAAAGCCGGCTCTTATGATGGTCGCTTTGAAGAAGGTTTCGCGAGCAAGATACGGAAGCATGCTGGCGAAAGAGGTAGATTGCACATACAGCCATGCAGTTAAAATCTTGCAGATGCTTGAGAAGCTTAACCTTGTTGTCTTTGAGAAGCAGGGAAGAATTAAGCTGATTAAGCTGACAAAGAAAGGCGAGGAAATCGCCGACTACATAGACAGCATAAGAAAACTTCTATAGAACTTTATAAACAATAGAACTGCCCCTTTCTTGGAACGTGAGGTGAGCTAATTGGAAATATATTATAGTAAATGACATTAATTTTCTGCTAATGTCATTTCATGTATACTAAAGGCGCTTTTTGGCAGATTACTTGCGTGTTTTAGTATAACAAAAAATGGTCCCGATGGGATTTGAACCCACGACACCCGCATTAAAAGTGCGGTGCTCTAACCAGGCTGAGCTACGGAACCCTGGATTAGAAAGATATTTTGTGTTTAAAAAGGTTGTGAGAAATTAACAATAAAAAATCCCAGCCCCAGCAAGCTGTGGGGTATTTTTTAAGCCTCAAATTGGTAAACGAAAATCGCACCGAGGTGCGGGGTATTGCACCCAATTTGAGCAATAAAAATATAACCAGATTATCCAACAATCTTTTTGATTCTCTCCTCAAGCGCATCTGCCTGCAGGCTGCCTATTATCCTGCCAGCTTCCTCGCCTTTTTTGAATATAACAAGCGTGGGAATTGACATAACCTTGAATTTTTGTGAGAGCTTTTGGTTGTCATCAACATTTACCTTGGCAAAAAAAATCTTGCCCTTAAATTTTTCAGATAACTCTTCAATAACAGGAGCCATCATAACGCAGGGCATGCACCATTCTGCAAAGAAGTCTACAACTGCAACAGGATTTTGGATAAAGTCGCTAAACTGCTTTTCTGACAACTCATCAATTCCATTGTGAACCATTTTTCAAGTCTCCATGCACCTCTGCGATAAAACATGTGAAAGATAAAAGCAGGGCATTTATAAGGCTTTCTGAGGTGTTTTTGTATGCTGCAATTAGTATTTCTAAGCACACAAATCTATTTATACGCCAGAATTAAGCCTGAATTATGGTTTATACCAGAGAGGAGATTAAAAAAGAGGAAGGCATAGAGAAAGAGATGAATTATAATGGCGGAAATGTGCCTGTTCTTTTCATTTCAAAGAGGACGCTGCCAGAGGCATGGCAGGCTGCAATGATTGGGCTTTGGGAGAAGGGAATTGATGTTCCAACCTCATTTGACAGGCCTGGCGACCCAAAGAGCAAGGATGCGACAGTTCTTATAGAGGTAAAAGAGCCGTTTGCAGAGCCGAGGATACATAAAATCTTTCCAGGAAGCATTGAGTCATTAGAGCACTACAGGCTTGAGGTAACACATGGTGTGCATAACCACTGGGTTAACCGCTTTGGAGAGGAGTGGAATTATACATACCATGAAAGGCTGAGAGCATATGATTCAGGAGACGGAAAAAGGATAGACCAGCTTGAGAATATGATAAAAATCATAGAAGAAAAGGCAAAAAAAGGGGAGGATATAACAAACAGGCGCTTCCAGGTTGTGACATGGGTGCCGTCTGTTGACCCGTTCATCAAAGATCCACCATGCCTGCAGAGGCTTCATTTCAGGATTGCTCCGGACGGAAACGGCAGTTACAAGCTTAATCTGAACACAGACTGGAGAAGCAGGGATGGGTACAAGGCATGGTTTATGAATGTTTATGCAATGACAGAGCTGCAGAGGCTGGTAGCAGATGAATTATCAGAGAGGGGCAGGATTAGCATAGGTGTTGGAAGATATTCTGACAAGTCTGATTCACTGCACATCTATGGAAAGGATTTTCATGGCAATGGCGGATTTGAAGGATTTCTGGAAAGGGCAAAAAGAGAGCCTATTGAAAAGCTTGCATATGAAACAGATTCTATAAAAGAGATACAGGTTGAGGCAAGGCACCTGCTTGCAGCGCAGCTTGACTGGGAAAAGAGAACAGGCGA
>DATDUA010000002.1:0-7172 GCA_035290605.1 Candidatus Nanoarchaeia archaeon | reverse complement strand
GCAACATTCTTTTTCCTTTGCCATTTTTACCTCCTTTTGCAGATGCCATCGCATCTGTTTATACAAGCAGAACAGAGCTTTTAAGGGTTTTCATAGCTTGCATTTAAAAGCAATTCAAAAAACTAAAGTTTAATAAACCACCCAGCTATTATTGTCTTATGCGGAAGAGCATAAAAGAGGCAAGAAAGATAACTGCTCCGGCTGTTGCAGGCGCAGAGAGGCATTCAAAGGCAGGAGCATTATTCAGCGAGTTTATTCTCGGCGGGCAGGATGGATTAGTAAATGTTTTAGGCATAATTCTTGGCATGGCTGTCGCCACAAGGGACGTAAGGCTTGTTATTATTGCGGGCTTGGCAGCAACATTTGCAGAGTCATTCTCCATGGCAGCAGTTGCCTTTACATCTGCAAAGGCAGAAGAGGATTATTACAATAGCCAGCAGGAAAAAGAGCTTTATGAAATAAAAACAGTTCCTAAAATAGAGAAGAAAGAGATATATGACATATATCACAAGAAAGGTTTTAGGGGCAGGCTTCTCAATAGCATAGTAAATCATATAATCTCAAATAAAAAAATCTGGCTCAGCATAATGATGAAAGAAGAGCTCGGGCTTTCCAATGAGTTTCTTAATCCTGTTAAAAGCGCAGTTGTTGTCGGAACAGCAGCAATCATCGGCTCTTTAATTCCCCTGCTTGCATTTTTCTTTATGCCAATATCACAGGCAATTATAGGAAGCCTGATTATTTCAGCAATTGCCCTTTTCATCACGGGCGCAATAGAGGCAAAGGTGAATATTGGAAACTGGATTAAAAAGGGCTTTCAGCTGACAATCATAGGCATGGCAGCCGCCCTTATCGGGTTTATAATCGGTAAGATTCTTGGAGTTAGTGTGTAAATACTTATCCAAATAAAAGAGGCATCTTATCCCTATACCTGCCTTTTATTTCAGAAATCTTACTTGAAACACCTAATTTTAATGGTTTTGCATGCATTTTTGCATAACGCAACCATCCACCGGCAGCACCCCTATCTCCTTCTTGATAAAAATGTTAGGCATATTGAAATGTCAGAATTCCACAAGTCTTTGACGGGTGGTTCTTGACAATCCTCTTTAAAGACTTTTCAAGATATCCATAGCTTTTTTGCCATGCTGCTTAAATGTAAGAAATGATATTTCGTAGCAAATCTGCATCATCCTTTCAAGGCTTTTAGGCACTTCTCTCAAGTTAATCCCCGTCTTTTGTTCAAACTCACAGGCAACCTGCGCGTTTGTTTCATTTGATTCAGAAGTAACTGTTAGAATTACATTATATCCTGGGTGGGTTAATAGTCCATCTGCCTGCCTGGAGACTATAATGAGATATCCAGGATTTTCAGAATACGGGCCATACTTTTTAACGTCCTTTGCTCCAACATTAATTCTAGTAAGCTCTTCACTATAATTTCCTGCAACAGAGCCTAGCTCATCTTCAAATATGCCCACTCTTGTTAATGTCTGAGGAATATTGTCTTTCATCTTAATATCTCTTGTTATAATTAAATTTTTCTGTCTTGCTCAGATTACTTGGATGCTCTAGGAAAAAATCAACAAAAATGCTTTTTTCCTGAGGAAAAACATCATCAGCTAAGGCAACCCTCTCTAATCTTCGTGTCTGGCAAAGTGCATCGATTGCGCAATAATCCTCTCTGAGACGATGGTCTGCCCAGATATTGCGTATTTTATCCCCCACCACATGCAGCCCCCATTCATTGCAATTTTTAAGCGCAATCTGGTCATTAGAATACTGGGCAATAACTTTATTCAACCTGCCAATTCTCTCTTCCTTGTCTGGTCCAACAGACTTCATGCATTTGACATAATCCTCTTTCCACTCACCTCTTAGCTGCCTGAATAATGCGCTAGACAGCTGACTGCAAAATGCCTGTTCAAAATATGCTTTGTCCCACGGCTTTTCTATAACCTCAAATGAATTACCCGAGCTTGTTAGAAATTTCAGATAAGACTCATTTTCTTGAGAAAAACGTTTAGGAATCCTGATTAAAAAGTTCTTCGGCATAACAAGCCTTGCATGAATAGGAAAAAACCCCATTGTTGGAGGTGATTCTGACTCTGCCCCGTATCCGAACAAGGCATTCTCCTTTTTTTCAAGCTCGTTTATTCTTTGCAAAAAATATTCTGTGCTAACAATCTCAAAATCAAAATCCTTTCTGTACTTCTCCCCCCAAACATCTTCAAGAAAAGGTATAATCTCTGCAAGGGTTTTGCGCAAAAACTCCCGGTTAAGCTCAATGGGCTTTTCCGGATTCTGCCAGTTTTCTCCTTGCTTGACTAATATATCCAATGCCTCTTTGTCAGTTGGAAGAGAGGCATCCCAATCTATCTTTATGCCATGATTCTGCTTTTTTAATAATTCTTTGTCAGACTTCCATAAATCCTCTATTGACTTAATTGTTTCATGTACTATCATTTTCAAGCCTGATTATTTTTTCCAGCAATTTTATCCCTGATTTTTGCAGCAGCCATATATTCCTCGCTGTTTATCGCCTCTATCTTGTCAAGATAATCATTAATTAAGCCCAAATTCTTGTTTTTGGCGTCCATTAGCTCTGCAACCTTAAGCGCATCTGTAACAAAAGAAGAGCCCTCACAAAAACTGAAAAAATTAAGCCTGACAGCTTCTGCATTTTTTTCCTCACAATATCTTTTATAGTCAAGGATTGGCGTTACAAAATTATTCAGAATATAATTCTTTAGCGAGCCTTTATCTATGCTCTTGTAATTCAATTGCGCTTTCCTCGCTTCCCCACCTTTTTCCGGCGCGTCCTGCCGCGCATCCCCCATATTATGCTTTTTCCTAAGGCCGTCCTCAAAATTCAGGAAATAAAAATCAATTCCTTTTTTTGTCGCGTCTATGCAACTCATTAAATTGTGGTAGCTTCCAGTGTCAATCACATCTTCCTCGCATGTATGCAAATCATTCTCATTTTCAATGAGCACGGGTGTTGCATATATGCTTACTAATTTTATTTCCACGCCTTTCTCTTTAAGTTTTTCATTGAATTTTTTGGAAATATCAGAAATCGCCTCTTTCGCAAGTCTGTTAATGCCTTTTGTCTCTTCAGGGGGTATTCCTGCCTTTTCAAAAAGGTCCAGCGGATTTGTACAGCCGTACAATGCAATAATCCTCGGGAAATCTGCCAGCTCGCTGGCTACCTCATCATCCAGCCTGGAGAAGGATGTTACCTTCCCTTCAAGTTTTTTTATATCTCCCTTAACAAGCTTTATCATCTTGCAATATTTCATCAGAACTCTTTTTACCGCCGGGCTATTAGATAATTATAAAATCCGCTATTTAAAAACCTAACTGATTGCAAGATAATTCAGCACAGCAGCAAAGCTCACCCAAAGAAAATAAGGAATAAGAAGATAAGCAGATGCCCTTGATATTTTCCATGTTGCCGCAATCATGAAAATAATTGAAAGCCAGAGAAGAATTATGTCAATAAATCCTGCAAGGGGGTTCTTCATTCCGAAAAATAAGGCGCTCCACAAAACATTGAGCATGAGATTGGCTGCAAAAACCCCTGCAATTTTTTTCCTGTCTGATTTATTTCTTGAATTTGTCCATGCAAAATACAGTGAAAGCGCAATCAAAAAGAATAGTATATTCCACACAATCGGAAAAATATAGCTAGGCGGTGTTATGCCCGGCTTTATCTGCTGGTACCATTCTGATTTTACACTGCTGCTTGTGAACAAGCTGCCGATAAGCGCAGCAAGATAAACAATAATCAGGCTTAGAACAAGCACCTTCCAGCTTATGCCCTTTAGCCTTTCAACAAGGCTCTTTCCAGCCTCTTTTTTCCTTGCTGCCATCTTAATTCAAATTCTTAATCTCCATTATCTTTCCCACTATCAGCTGCCTCTGCTCATTATTAATCTGCCTGTCCAGCATAGGGTAAAATGTCAGCCTTTCAAAGTTCGCATGTCTTAAAAGCCTTTCTTTTAGCGCAGAAAAATCAGCATTATCGCCAGAACTCAAATTCATGCCTATCCTGTCCATAATGTTCTTTATCTCGCCATGCTCCTCCAGCAAGTCAAATACATACTCAACCTCTTCGCCTTTCATATTGCCATACATGTTAAAGATAGCAACCTCCTCAAGGGTGAAATGTGCCAATAGCTCATTCTTAAGTCCCTTAAAGATTTCCCCCGATAATTTTCTGTCATTCTCAAAGCTTTTTTCAAATTTGAAAAGAAAGGCTATAATCTTGTCATGCTCGTTCTGCATCAAGCTGCTTATTGTTTTCACTTAATGCATATGTTTTGCGAGTATAAATAATTTTCGTTTTTGGTTTTTGAGCGCTTAAAAATCTTCGTAAGATATTTAAACAAGAGTTCGCACAATCTTATATGAAAGATTGTGCTGAAAAGAGGGAAAGAGGGGGAAAAGCAAATTCAAATATAAAAGCAATTATATTTGATGTCGGAGGCGTGCTGGCTTTAGGCAGAAAATCATTCTTTTTGAAAAACCACAGCAGCAAGGGCGTCCATGAATACATGGCCAAGAAATTAAGGATTTCCCTAGACACATGGTTTGATTCAATTGATACAATCTACGCAGAGGCTATTGAAGGAAAGGTTTCCAAAGAAAAAGCATTAGAGGTCATGTCTAAGAACAACAAAATCTCCCGCGATAAGCTAGAGAGGCTTTTTGTCAGGGCATACAGGAAAAACTTCAAGCAAAACAGAAGATTATACGGGCTTGCCTTTAAGCTGAAGGAAAAAGGATACAAGATAGCAATACTTTCAGACCAGTGGCAGGTTTCCAAAGAGGCTTTGATGCCTGAGAAATACACCTTAAGATTTGACGCTGCTGTTGTCTCATGCGATGTAGGGTTTAGAAAGCCCAACATAAAAATCTACAAGCTTATGCTAAAAAAACTAAAAACACATTATAAAAACTCTGTTTTTATTGACAACCGCGACTGGAACCTAAAGCCAGCAAGAAAACTCGGCATAAAAGTAATCCTTTTCAAGGATAACCGGCAATTAGTCAAAGATTTGAGAAAACTTGGGGTGAAAACATGAAAAAGGAAGAGAGAACAATAATCTATTTTATTAGGCATGGAACAATCAAAAATAAAAATCCTCAAGTGATACCTGGAGATTATGATTTTACCATGAGTTCAAAAGGAAAATCTGAAATTAAAAAAGTAGCGAATTGGCTGAGTAAGAAAGATATATCTGCCATATACTCAAGTCCAATAAAAAGAGCCCTTGAAAGTGCAGAAATAATTCAAAAGAAGTTCTTGAGTCTTAGAATAAATAAATCTTTTGAAATTAGGGAGTGGATTAGGCCATGGAGGGGGAAATTTTATAAAAATGTCATTAAAGCAAGAGAATGGCAAATATATCTCAATAATCCAACAAAACTAACCGGCTACCAAGACCTTAAGGGATTATCCAATAGAATGCTTAATTTTTTAAAAAAGCTATTAAAGAAACATTCATCAAAAGAAATTGTTTGTGTTACACATCAAGATCCAATCAGGGCATTAAGATTAAGGCTTGAAAGAAAACCCCTAGATTTACTAAACAAAATTCATTGCAAAAATGGTTCTGTTACTATTCTTTATTTTAATGGTAACAAATTAAACAAAATAAGATACATAGAACCAAAATGACTCCTTCAGACTTCCTCAAGAAGCTTGAAACAGAGCTGAAAATATCCCAGAATTCTGCCTACACAATCCGCAATTACATTGATTCAAACAGGGCTATGATTGATTTTGCAAAGAAAGAGCCCGAGCAGATTGCAGAGGATGATGTAAAGTCATTTATGGCAGAAAAACTGTCAGGCAAGGCAAGCTCATCTGTGATTTTGTTTTTGTCTGCGCTGAAATATGCCTATTCAAACATCTTAAAAAAAGACATAACTGCAGGCATAAAAAGGCCTAAAAAGGAAAAGAGGATTCCAAATGTGCTGACAAAAGAAGAGGTTAAAAGATTGCTTGATGCCTGCAAAAACAAGAAAAGCAGGCTTATGCTCAGCCTCATGTATGCTGCCGGCTTCAGGGTAAGCGAGCTTGTAAGCCTTAAACACTCTGACTTGAGCTTTGATGAAAAAACGGGGCATATCCGGCAGGCAAAGGGAAAGAAAGACAGGATTTTTAATATCCCTAATTTTTTGCTTGATGCCCTTAAAGAGCAGGCAGAAAATCAAAAGCAGTCCGGCCAGGAATTTTTATTTTCAGGAGCAAAAGGCAGGCTTACAGAAAGGAACATCCAGAAGATAGTGAAAAATACAGCCAAAAAAGCAGGCATACAAAAGGATGTTCATCCCCATACGCTGAGGCACAGCTTTGCCACGCATCTTCTTGAGTCAGGAACAGACATAAGATTCATACAGGCCCTGCTGGGCCACAGTTCAATTTCCACAACAGAGATTTACACGCATGTTTCATCAGAGGCTCTTAAGAAGATTGCCTCGCCGATTGATGGGCTGATGGCTGGAGAGAACTATAACGCAGAAGTTAAAGGCAAGAAAGAGGAGTCTTAAGATTTATTCTTTTCCATCCCCTATTTTGCACGCAACTCGCCAATATTTATGTGTATAAAAAATAGTGAATTGCTACAATTTGGCAGAAAGATTTAAATACCAACTTACTAATCTTCATGTGTATGGAAATTAGTAAGGAAAATTTGCTGCGAATAAATCGGGGTTTTGGAGGCAATATAAGAAGTGGTTCAAGCATAGACTACGCAATAGACATGCAAAAAGAAAAGAGAATAGGAGAATACAAAAAACTTGCTTATCTCTTAAGAGCAGTGCTTGTTGACCATCCATTTTCAGATGGAAACAAGAGAACAGCCATGTTTATTGCACTGGCATTTGCAGAGGAAAACAAGAAGCAAGTTGACAGAGAGCTGTTGCTACATCATATTGTTTCAATAGCAAAACAGAATATAACTGACCTAAGAAATATTGAATGGAGGCTGAAAAATGCTGTCAGATAAGAAAATAAAGTATATATTATCAAAATATAAAGAACTTTTTGAAGCCTTGGAAAACTATGACAAGACAAGAGAGTTGCCATTCCAGAGAAAAAGGATAGACATAACCCTCTCAGTTGAAACTATAAATAAATTGAAGAAGTTAAAGCAAGAGAC
>DATDUA010000001.1:0-25073 GCA_035290605.1 Candidatus Nanoarchaeia archaeon | reverse complement strand
AAGCAAAACAAGCAAAATATCGACGATAATGTCCCTGCTGTCGCCAGGCTGCAGCAAGCCAAGGCTCAGGCATACTTTTTTCACAAGCTCCCTTTTTTCAAGATTGTAAGGCTTCTCATATTTTCTTAATGTTATCTCGCTCAGCGGAATATCCTTTGCCATTTTTTCTTTTTTATTCTTGCTCTTTTTTACTATGCCAGAAAATCCCCATATAAATCAAAAATTCTTTTGTTTTTATACCTTCCTTTTTTAATCAGGCAGTTCTCATAAAAGTTTTCATGCTCAAATCCAGGTATATTTATATTTCTTGCATTTCTGCCGTAAATCTTCTGCCCTGCTTTTAACGGCTCCAAAATATCCATTCCCACTATTACAAATTTGTCGCCATCAGAAAAGAGATTTATAATTCTTCCAGCATTGCTGAAGCTTGCTTTGGTTTCATAATTAAACGCCCCCGCCTGCACTACCATGTCAATTTTAATCTTCTCATTTTTTATTTTGTGAAGAGCCAGTTGGGCAAGCCCTGCGCCGATGCTAAAGCAGATTATCTTTATCCTGTATTTTCTGCTTTTTCTTCTGATTAGCCTTGCTAACCTTTCAGCAGCCGGCTCAACAGACAGCTTTCTCAAAAATCCACCGCTCCACCTGAAAAACCTTGTCTTTCTCCCCCGGCAGCTTAATCTTTTAATCAGCCCCCTGTAAGCCTTGGGAGGATATATTGGATGAAAAGAGAGGAGATGATACATGAAGAGAATTAATTTTTCTACAACAAAATATCTTGATTTAAGCGCCCTTGCTCCGGGTACTATAATAAGAAACTCTCTCCCAACTCTTTTTTCCATCGTAATCTTTCAATGATATAAAAACTTATAAATCTAACTATGCAAGAAGAATTATGGAATTAGTGGCATTATTGTCAAGCGGAGAGGGCACATGGGTGCAGGTATCTGGATTGATAAAATATGGTGAATGGGACAGGATAATTCTCCTGGGAAGCAGTTTTGCAGAGAAATTTACATCTGAGAAGCCTACTGAGTTCATAAGGCTGGACACTGGAAAAAAGGTTGTTGAACTGAAGGATGAGATAATGAAAAAGCTGGCGGGAAAGATTAATGGCACAGAGGTTGCCCTTTCAATAGCCTCTGGCAATGGAAAAGAGCACATGGCGCTTATCTCTGCACTCCTGGGCATGCCTGTAGGCGTGAGATTTGTTGCCCTTACGCAAGACGGAATTGTTTACCTATAAAATAAAGAAATTGCTTAAAAATTCACAATCCCATCGTTCGCTGATGCTCACTTCAGAGCAAGCTCTGGGGTATTTGTGAATTTTTTTGCTTCGCAACCAGCAATTTCAGTCTTTCAAAATCTGACGCAGCAAGCTGTGGGGTATTGACCCAGATTTAGAAATAAAAAATGGTGAAGCTTGACTTTGGCATAAGCCTTGAAGGCATTGATATTAAAAAAGAGCTGGAAAGCTATGCCAGAAGCGGGTTTAGGTGGCATAAAACCGGTTCTCCCGATGGCAAGCATGTTGTAATGAAATATGAAGAAAGCATATTGACTCAGTATTTGATAACAGAATATCTTGAGAGTACAAAGCTTGAGTTTGGAAACAAAAGGCATATAGAGATGCTTCAGGCAGGCACCTTGATGGCAATATTATTCAATTGCAATAATGTGATATACTGGGATTCTAATTATTTTAACTTAATGGACAAAGCAGATGAAATTTCTCATATAGTATTGTATTAAGGCATCCTGAAGGCTAACCAAAATGCCGGCAAAAAATGCCAGGCGCATAAAGCCTACATAGCGCGGTAGGCAAGCACTTTTTTCCTTTTTCTTTCTCTTTTTGCCTTCCTGCTTAAGAGAAGCGAGAATACTATTGCAACAGCTATTATAAGAGCCAGCAAAATAATCCATAGGCTGTCTGCCAAAGGCAGCATAACGGGCTGGGCTGCCCCCAGGCAGTTTAAAGTTTCTTCAGGCATGTTGTTTTCAGTTCCGCAATTGTTTGCATCTGTGCAGGCCCTTTCCTTCTTTCCATTCCCGCATGCGCCCCACTCGCCGCAAACCCAGCTTTCACTGCAGGCAGGCTTGCAACTGCCTCCAGAGCATGCCATGCCGCTCGCGCAATACTTGGTTTCACTCCACTCTAAGCAGCTGTCTGCATCATAGTCCCCGCATGAATCATATGAATTCTTTCCAGCGCATCTTCTCTCTCCTGCAAGGCATTCATTTGAGCATTTTTTTCCTGCACTGCTTGTTGCCTCAGTTATGCTTGCTATTATTATGGTTCTTATTTCTGTTTGGTTTAAGTTTCCAATTATGTCTCTGATAAATCCCCTGAATGTATAGGCTCCAGCTGCCAGATTCTGCTGATTTGTGTAGAAAGCCCATTTGTCAGAAGCATACTTGTAAAAATTAGAATAATAGTGCTGCTGGATTTCGCTTGCAGAGAGGCTTCTGTTCCACAGCCTTAATTCATCAATTGTTCCGTTCCACAAGCTTCCGCCATTCCAGTTTGAGCCGATTTTCGTATTTTGCAAATCAAATCTTCTTGTGTCATTAAACTGAGATATAAGATTGCCGTTCAGGTATATCTGTATATTATTGCTGCCTGCGCCAGGGTCTAAGACAACATTTGCATAATACCATGTGCTTGTTGAAAGGTTCACGCCAGAATCATACAAAGTGTATGAACTAGCATTTCCATAAAGGAATTTTAGTGTTAAATTATCCGCCCTTAATCCAAAATAAGAAGGCCCTGCCCCTGCTGCCTCAAAAACATAATTGCTTGCAGACAATCCCCTTGCCCTGAACCATGCCTCCAGTGTGTATGCTGACCTGCTTGTGTTGATAATGGTGAGTGAATCAGGGAAACTTGCATAATCATCAATTCCGTCAAAACTGAGGGCGCAGCCATATCGTGCCTCTGTGCAACTGAATAGTGTGCCATTCATTAAGGTTGCATTATTCCCCTGCCTTGAAACATCAGCAGCATAGGTTGCATTTTCTCCAATAGCAGAAACATTGTCAAGATTGAGCATAAGCACAAGGCTCCCGTCGTAGAAGGTATAATTTACATTGTTCCAGTTCCAGATAAATGCGTCCAGATTAGAGGCATTTGTAATGCTTATGTTTATTTCCACAGATGTGCTTGTTGTGCTCGTGGCATTTGCAGGCATCGGAGAAACAAAGCTTATGGAAAAAGCACTCACATTAATCAGCCCAAATATTAAAAAAAGAGATGCTAAAACTAAAGATTTTTTATTCAACATATTGCATGCATATTCATTTTTATTCATATAACTGCAATTAACTTATAAAGATTATTGTATTCAGACTATATCTTTCAATTGAATATCTTCATTCCTTTCCTGCTTTTTCCCAGAAGGACAACCCTTGACTCAATTTTCTCGTCGAGAAACCTGTATCCTGGCAGATATTTCATAAGAATTCTGGCAAACTTCCTTATTTCATGGTGAAAAGGCATTTTTTCATAGCCAAGCCTCTTTCTTGCAAAGCCCACAGCCATGTAGCCCTTAACCTCTATAAAATCCGGCTCTGCTTTTTTTATCAGCTTCGCATAATCCTCAGCATGCCTGTCCTGCATGTTTTTTTCCTTGACAAGTGTCATCCTTATCACTCTTCTTGTTTTTCCTTTCAGTTTTTTCATCACATCCAGGCTCTCATTAAATCTCTTCCAGGCATCTTTCAGCTTGCTTTTGTGCCATGCCCCATACATCTCTTTGTTTGGCGTGTTCAAGGAAATGTACAGCTGTGTTGGCAGGGCATTTTTTTTCTTTAGTTCCTTCAACTTTTCAGGATATAATCCATTGGTAACAAGAAAGCTTGTCTTTCCCCTCTTTTTAAGCTCAAGAATAAGTTCAGCCAGCTTAGCGTAAAGTGTTGGCTCTCCTATAAGCGAGATGGCAAATTGGTTTGGCTCCTGTGCCTCCCGCCATTTCTTTATGTTTGCATTCTTGTCTCCCTTAAACCCTGTCAGAAGCTTTCTTTGCGCAAGAATGCATTCATCTATAATCTTTTTAGGGCTGTCCATTCCTTTTGCGCCCGCCTTCAGCCCGTAGCTTAATTCAATTGGGCGCCAGCAATGCAGGCACTCATTCGGGCACGAAAGAAAAGGGGACATCTGGCAGCACCTGTGGCTTTTTATGCCATAAAACTTTTGCTTGTAGCAAAATCCCTCGTCAATAAGCGACTTTTTTGCCCACCTGCATATCTGCACAGCAGAGTGATTTCCAACAACAGCATAATGCTGCTTTTTCAGTGTTTCCATTATGTTTTTTGACAGCATTTTAATTGAACTTTCAATTATGTCAAGAACACTTGTTCTTGAGCATGTCAGGAATATCAATTCCTGAGCACTATCAAAATCTGAAAGATTTTGAAGTCCAAAAAACAAGGGTTTTTACGAACCTCCCTTTTAGTGTGTGGTGCCCCATTGTTTTTTTGATTTAATCATGCAGTAATACTCATGGACCTGCCGCGAATTGAACGCGGATTGCATCCTTGCGGAGGACGCGTCTTAGCCTTTGGACCACAGGCCCGCCACGGAAAAAACGCAACAAAATGTTTTAAATCTATCTGAATGCAAAAATCCAGAATGCTACCAGCAGAAGGAACATAAGCAGTATTATCTTCGTTGCTATTGAAAACGCCTTTTTCGCAATCTTTTCTGATTTTGTTATTCCAAGGACTGTCAGGTAAAAAACCTGCCCGCCGTCAAATATGCCCACAGGAAGCATATTGAAAAGCCCAACTCCGAAATTTATCAGGACAATCCACCATAAAAGATTATATATGAACATGGTAAAATCACTTAGCCCCTCAATCTTCGGCTTGTAGTATGTTGACTGGCTCTTGAACATGAATATGTCCCTGATTCCCCAGAAGAAACCCCTTCCGGCACCGATTATTCCAATACCAAGAAATGCCCTGCTTTTGTTTTCAGGATTTTCAGCAAGCACTATGGCATACTCTCTTGTGTAAGCCGCTGTTTTGTTTTTTGACTCTGTCTTTGTAATTATGCTGTCTCCAGGATTGTATCTGGAAAGCACATCCCCCAAATCCTCGGCATTTTTTATCTTTATCCCGTCAATCTCTATTATTGCCCCGGACATATTGCTTCTTATTGCAGGCGCATCATCATACAGCATGATTTCATCTATTTCTTCTGTTGTGTTTAGCTGCTTTGTCAGAATGTCCCTGGTTGTTACATAGCTTCTGTTTCCCCCCCTAACCTCTATAAGTGTTTTATTGATATCAATGATAGAATCTAAAATGCTGCCTGCCCTATAGCTTTCAAGCATTTTATTGTCTATTGAGCTGATTGATGTTATATTCACAAAAGAGTATGTGTATGTGTTGAAAATTGCGCCAGACTGGGCGAATGCAAGTGCAAAGAAAAGCCACATTATTAAAAGAAAAATCAGCGCCATGACAATATTTGCAAAGCTTCCTGCAGACAGCACAGACAGCTGTGCAAACCTGCTTTTCTTCTTAATCTGCTTTTCATCAGGCTCAACAAATGCTGCAAGGAATGGGCCTAAAAAGCCGAAGCCCGTGGATTTTACCCTTATCTTGTTAAGCCGCGCGAATATGCCGTGCGCGCTTTCATGAAACACTGCAATTATTGCCACTGCAATTATCCAGTATGTGAAATAGAACGGCGGGAAAATCTCATGAACATTGAATATCTCTGTTATGTATGGCACAAGCGGCATAAACGGCGGAATCTTTACAGCCCTTACAACTGCCGGAAATTTGAAGTATATGTAGATAATCTGGACCAGCAGGTAAACCATAAAAATCATGAGGATATATCCTGCAGCAATAACAGCATAACTTAAGATTTTAAGCTGTTTTTCAAATTTTTTGCTTATGTAGTCTATAACCTTCAGCCCTACCTTTGTCCTGTAAAGTAGCAGCGGCTTCTCAAACTTCAGGTTTTTCCTGTTTATGTAAAGGAAAATGCCCGCAACAGCAAAAAACACAAGAAGAAATATTATGTCATATATATAAAAACTCATCTTGAAAACACTTCTTTATTTAACCTTAAAAATTTAATTTTTACTTCTTTCTTATAGGCCTGAATACCTTTTTCTTGCACTTTCTGCATTTCACTTTTCCATCCAGAATTTTCTTTGGGTCTGACCTTATCTTGGCACTGCAGCTCTTGCACACAAAAACATTCTTGAACATCCTTCTTGTTGCTTCAGGTATCTTTGCCATATTTGTAGTTTTTAGCTTGCTTTTTAATTGTTTTTATTTTTGTTCCGGGCATGCCGGGCTTGTGCTGCTGCTCAGCACCCTATGCTATCCTCTTGATTATCTTTTCCCCTTCCATAATCCAGTATTCAACCTGATCGCTCTCTTTTATCTGCCCGCCTAATTCCTCAATAAAAGGCACTTCAATTGTTTCAAAGCTTTCCATGTCCATCAGGCTCGCAGACTTCTCAGAAACAGACAATACCTGCCCCCTCTTCTTTTCTATCATCGGCACGCCGAACTTCTCGCTTCCGGGCTTGACAATAACCCTCTTTTTTCCGTCAATAACGCCAATCGCCTCCATCCTTACCTTGGCATGCCCGTGCTTTCCTGTCTTGCTGACGTCCATGCTTTTCACAGCGCATGCCACGCCCTCAATGAGAATTATTGTTCCGATTTTAGCATCACCGATTTCAATAAACTTGTAAGCCATACAATACATAAAAAAATATATTTATAAACGTTTGTTTTCTGTTCCAATCAGGCATAATGCAACAAACTGAATAAAAAATGATAAAGAAAAATGATTTTGTTGAGATAGAATTTTCTGCAAGGGTGAAAGAAGGCGAGATTTTTGACACGACGCTGAAGGAAGAGGCAGAGAAACTCGGAATTAAAAAAGAGGATGTAAAGCCCCTTGTGGTATGTGTCGGGCAGGGCATGCTTGTTTCCGGGCTTGACAAGGCGCTTGAAGGCAAGGATGTTGGAAAAAAGTATACAATAGGGCTGAAGCCGGAAGAGGCATTTGGTGAGAGGGACGCCCGCATGGTTAAAACAATACCCTTAAGGGTATTTCTTGATAAAGAGATAAACCCTCATCCAGGGCTTGTTCTTGCCCTTGATAATATGCTTGCAAAGGTGATTGCAGTTTCAGGCGGAAGGGTGATAACAGACTTTAACAATCCCCTTTCAGGCAAGAATGTTGTATATGAGATTAAGGTTTTGAGAGAGGTAACAGATGAAAATGAGAAAATAAATGCGCTTCAGGATTTTTTCTTCGGCATGAGGCTTAAATTTGAGATAAAGGACAAAAAAGTTATATTTAAGGCAGAAAAGCAATTCCACCCCGTCCTGAACCACTTTAAGGGCAGCTTTGAGGAAATTCTTAAGCTTGGAGTCAGTGCTGAAGAGGTTAAGAAAGAGGATAAGCAGGAAAATCCAGAGGAAAAGCCAGCGGCTGAAGCAAAATCCTGAGATTGTTCTATGCCATATATCATACTAAAATTTATAAAGCATAAACCATTTCATTAAGCATGGCTGAAACATTTGAAAAAAAAGAGTCAAATCAAGAGCTGATAGAGATTGATAAGGAACTAGAGGAGATTCTAAAGAAGCAGAATGCTAAGATAAAAGTTATAGGCATAGGCGGGGCAGGAGGCAACACGCTTACAAGGATGAGAGAGATTGGGATTAAAGGTGGCGAGCTTATAGCGATAAACACAGATGCCCAGGATTTGCTCTATACAAATGCTGATTTTAAGATACTAATTGGAAGAGAGCTGACGCAGGGGCTTGGCGCAGGAAGCAACCCAAAGATAGGTGAAGAGGCGGCAAAAGAATCAGAGGCAGAGATTAAGAAGCGGCTTAGCGGCTCTGATATGATATTTATAACATGCGGCTTGGGCGGCGGAACAGGGACTGGAGCTGCCCCTGTTGTGGCAGAGATTGCGAAAAAACAAGGCGCCCTTACAATAGGCGTCGTCACCCTGCCTTTCACAATAGAGGGAAAAAAGAGGATAGAAAACTCGCTGTACGGGCTGGAAAGATTGGAAAGCATTGTTGATACGCTTATTATAATACCAAATGACAAACTGCTTGAGCTTGCGCCGGAGCTGCCTTTGCATACTGCATTTAAGGTTGCAGATGAGATACTGACAAATGCTGTCAAAGGCACAACAGAGCTTGTTACAAAAGCAGGGCTTGTCAACCTCGATTTTGCAGACATCAGGGCGGTGATGAGCAACGGGGGAGTTTCCCTGATTGGGGTCGGAGAGTCAGACAGCAAGCAGAGGGCAGACGAGGCGGTTGAAAAGGCGCTGCAGAATCCTTTGCTTGACGTTGACATCTCAGATGCCAGCGGGGCGCTTATAAATATCATAGGCGGCGAGGATTTAAGCCTAGATGAGTCAAAAAGGATTATTGAAAGGGTTGGCAACCAGCTAAGCCCCGATGCAAAAATGATTTGGGGAGCGCAAATCAGCGAGGATATGGAGAAGACTATAAAGGTAATGCTTATTGTCACAGGCGTAAAGAGCAAGCAGATTTTAGGCACAAGAGACACTGCATCAAGAAGCGAGCAGAAAGAAATATCAGACGAGCTCGGCATTGAGTTTTTGGAGGAATAAAAATGGACATTAACATTATAGGAACTTTAAACGAAGGTTATAGGCGAGGGGTACTTGGCAGAAATAATTCTGTTTCATGTTTTCTGACAGATGAAGAGAAAAGGCAAATTCAGTATGTAAGAAGAGATATCGACAAATTTATCAGAAACAGGGAGAATATATCTGGCTACCTAAGCATGGTTGGCAAGGGAGAAAAGGATGAACATGAATTTGATAAGGCAATATTTGATGCTATTGACACAAAGAAGGATAATAAATTCATAAAATTTCTTTATAGGAATTCAGAACGAATTAAGGATATTGCCATAACAACCAAGCATACAAGCGCCCTTGTTATCCTAGAGATGTCTACATACATTAGAGACTATCTTTTGGGCGCAGGAGAAATCTCTTGCGCTAACGGAAAATTTGCAGTTTACAAAAATAATGAATAAATAATTTTAAAAACACCCATCTTCTTGCTTTAACATGAATATCCTTAAAAATCTCAAAGAGTTTTCAGCCAAATCCATGAGAGTATGGCGTGTGCTGAGAAAGCCGACAACAAAAGAATTCAAGGAAATCTCAAAAATATCAGCATTGGGCATCCTGCTGCTCGGGCTTATAGGGTTTATAATCTCATTCACGATGAACTTTTTTGGGTAAACAAAAAAATATTCTGCAACAGAAAGATTTATAATGCCCACTTTTCTCATAATTTTATCTTTCTCACAAAACTTTTTAAACGCAGGTTGTTTTGTGAGTTGGGCTAAATGAATAGGTGTTCATGCAATGATTTTTGTTATAAAGGTTACAACAAACAAGGAAGACAAGGCAGTTGACTTAATTGAGGACAGGTCAGTAAAAAAGAAATTAGAGGTTTATAGCATAGCAAGGCCACATGGCCTGCGCGGCTACATTTTTCTCGAGGCTCTTGACAGGGAAACAGTGGAAGAGGCAGTATTCGACCTGCCGTATACCAAGGGCATAATCGGAAAGCCAATCTCTTATGATGAAATCAAGAATATGATAGAGCCGCAGATAACAGCAGTGAATATTGAGAAGAATGATGTGGTTGAAATCATCGCAGAGCCGTTCAAGAAGGAAAAGGCAAGGGTTATGAGGGTGGACAAGCAGAAAGGTGAGGTTCTTGTTTCATTGCTTGGCGCGACTGTTCCTATACCTGTTACAGTAAAAATAGACAATGTCAAGGTCATAAGGAGAGATAAGGATGAGGATGAAGAAAAATCTGAAGGAAGCAGGGAAAATGAATAACGCTAAGCGCTAATCAATAGGTTTAAAAGATAACAAAACAAATTTTCCAAATGAAAATAAAACTTATAATTGATGCAGGAGACATGAAGCCGGGACCAGCATTGAGCCAGAAGCTCGGCCCTTTGGGTGTAAATCTTGGAAAGGTTATACAGGATGTTAACAAGGCAACCGCATCATTTAAGGGAATAAAAGTGCCGGTTGAGATTGATGTTGATGCAAAGACAAAAAACTTTGGGGTAAATGTCTTCACGCCTCCTGTGGCAGAGCTGCTGAAAAAAGAGCTCGGGCTGGAGAAGGGCTCTGGAGAGCATAAAAAGATTAAAGTGGGAAATGCCGGAATTGAGCAGGTTATATCTGTTGCAAAGACAAAGATGCCTGGAATGCTGTGCAAGGATTTCAAGTCAGCAGTCAAGTCAGTTGTTGGAAGCTGCGTCAGCCTTGGCATTTTAATAGAAGACCAAAGCCCTAAGGATATTGAGAAAGATATAGACGCTGGAAAGTATGACAGCGAGATTGCTGGGCAGAAAACAGAATTAAGCGAAGAAAAAAGAAAGAAATTGCAGGAATATTTCGCAGTTATAAAAGCAAAGCAGGACGAGCTTATTAAGAAAGAGGAGGCAGAGAAGGCAGCGAAAGAGGCAGAAGATGCTGCAAAAGCTGCAACAGCAGCAACAGCAGGTGCGCCGGCAGCAGGAGCAGGCGCAGCACAGCCGGCAGCAGCAAAAGCGCCAGAAGCAAAGGCAGAAAAGACTGCAAAGAAGTAGGAATAATAAATTTATAAACAAGCCAGCCCTGTCTTCCTGCAACACTGCAAAGGGGCTGTGGGCCAGTCTGGTTATGCTTCGTGCTTTGGGTGAGCAAATCCTGGCAAAAGGATTGGTTGCGAAAAAGCATGCGACCCAGGTTCAAATCCTGGCAGCCCCATCGAGCGACTTCACGAGAATAACTAAAATAATATCGACGAGTGAGGTCGCGAGCAGAGCGACTTCATGAGAGTAAAATAAAAAATACAAAACTTAAAATGAGAACATCTAAAGTAAAGGCAGCGGGAAGATTTGGCCCCAAGTATGGGAGAAAAGTCAGGGAAAAGCTGACAGGCATCGAGGAAAAACAGAGGAAAAAGCAGTTATGCCCTTTTTGCCAAAAAAAATCCTTAAAAAGGCTGGCAAAAGGAATATGGCTCTGCAAAAAATGCGGCAAAAAGTTTGCATCCCATGCATACTATATTAAGAGAGAGTGACATAATAAATTTATAAACATAAAAAATATACGATAAAATGGCAACATACAAATGTTTTAAGTGCGGCAAGCAGATTACACACAAGGCTCTTGAAAAGCGATTTGTCTGCCCTTATTGCGATTCTAAGGTATTCTACAAGCCGAGAAAGCAGGCAACAAAAATAAAAGCTGTGTGAGAAAATTTAGAAATTTATTGCCCAAAATGAACATAGACAAGGAAACAGAAAGGAGCATACAGGAGCTTCAGCTTCTTGAGCAGAACATCCAGAACCTGCTTTTGCAGAAGCAGGCATTTCAGATTGAATTAAGCGAAACAACTAACGCAGCCGAGGAGCTTAAAAAATCAAAGGATGACGCATTCAGGATAGTCGGGCAAATCATGCTGAAAGCAGACAGGGCTGAACTTGAAAAAGAGCTTGAGGAAAAAAAGAAACTTCTTAACCTGAGGATAAGCTCGATAGAAAAACAAGAGGATTTAATAGCAGAAAAGACAGAAAAATTAAGGCAGGAAATAACAAAAAAGCTGAAGTAGGAAAAAAGCAGGATTATTTCTCACTATAGAAATATTTATAAACCCATAACTTTTGTGTTTAACATGGTGATTAAAAAAATAAAAGAGAATTTATTCAGGGTGTTCGGCTCAAAAAATCAGGATGCAGAGTATATTGAGCTTGATTTGGGCGTGGAGGCTGAAAAGTCAAAACTTCTTATAAAGCCGTTTGTTCTTAAGCAGTTTGAGGATGTAAATCATATTCTTAATGCCCTAAGGCAGGGTTATACAATAGCCATTATTGACATAAAGCCCCTGAAATCAAAGGATATAATTGAGCTTAAGAGGGCGGTTTCAAAAATAAAGAAGACAACAGACGCTATCGAGGGTGGCATCGCAGGGTTCGGGGAGAATATAATAATTGCCACGCCTTCATTCGCGACAATATACAGGCCAGAGGCTCCAAAGCCAAAGAAACAAGAGTCAGAGTTTGAGACATACTGACTTAAGCAATTTGAATTCTAATAGGATTATTTACGGGCAGGGGTTAATGTTATAAATGCTTCTTTTTATGTATAACCATGAAAAGCACAAATATTTTATTCATAGAAGCAAGAAAGAAAAGCAGCGCCTTTGAGCAGGAGCTTAACAGCTTTATTGGGCATGCAGAGAAGATTCTTTCTGCCTTGCCCCCAAGCTTTTTGATTGCATACACCATACAATATAAATTTATAGCTGAAAAGCTGAAGGATTTTTTTAAGGCAAAAAGGAAAAATGTTAGTGGATTTATGCAGGTTTTGGGATGCACTGCACTTAGGGCAAAGGAAAAAAACATCTTGCTTGTCGGCTCTGGCAAATTCCACGCATTGCAACTTGCTCTTCAGGGCAAAAATATGTACATATATGAAAACGGGAAAATCTCCAGAATAAGCAAGCCCGATACTGACAGGCTTGTTTTAAAGAAAAAAATAGCACTATCAAAATTTCTTTCTTCAGAAGCCATAGGGATAATTGTCTCATCAAAGCCCGGGCAGAATAACATCTCTCTTGCAATAAGCCTTAAAAAAAAGATTAATAATATGGGAAAAACAGCATTTATCTTTCTTGAAGACAACGTAAGCCCTAATGAACTGGAGAATTTCAGCACTGGCTTCTGGGTGAATACTGCATGCCCCGGGATTGCCGTATATAACGACAGCAATAATATTGTCAATTACACAGACATCTGGAGTGTTCTGCCCTGAATTGCCCGTAATCTTATATGTTTTGTAGAATAGAAATATTTATAAACCATCGTAATTATAAAATCGTAACAAAAATGAAGTCTAAAACACACGAGAATTTGCATTTTGTTCTGGCAGCGTTGATGTTGTTTGGAATATTTATTCTGTCTGCGTCTTTAGCAAGCGCTGCAAATGAGCTTATATTCAACCAGACTTCATACTCTCTTTCATTAAACCATGCAACATCAGGCGCAATCTCATTTTTCCTTAACAACACGCTTTCAAACCAGAACATAACAAATATAAGCTTCAGCTCAAGCGTGCTTACAACAGGCTCTTACACTATCAGCTCAGGAAATGTTTCGCTTCCTTCTAATATTACTAATATACAGTATAATTCAACATCATCTGTGCTCAGCGCAACAATAGCTGTCCCTTCATACCAGCAGCCGGGGACATATGCAGGCACTATAACTGCATCAGGAACAAACGGCACTTCTCTAACTGCCCAATTATCCATTAGCCTGACAGTAAACTCAACATCTTCATTGTCATTAACCTCGCCTGCAGAGCTAAACAGGGCGCAGAACAACAGCTCTTTCACAATAACAAATACAGGAAATGTTGACTTTACAAGCATAAACCTGTCATATGATGCAGCTTCAATAAGGGACTCTGCAGGAAGGCAGGCAACCCTGGCATTCTCATCAAACCTTTTTGACCTCTCAAAAGGCGCCTCAAGGACAATAAACATAACATCAGACATTCCTTCAAATCTCTATCTTGAGGATTACACAACAACAATAACGGCAAATTCATCATCAGGCACAACTGCCACAACAAGCCTTAAAGTAGTGAGCGATTACTGCAAATATGGCAAGAACGGGACAAGTGTGGAGATATTGAGCCTGCAGGACAAAAGCTCTGAAACAGACTGGGATTGGAAGCCTCTTGATTCAGTTGATATTGAAGTAAGCGTAAGGAACAACGGCATTGATGAAGAGGACATTACAGTCCAGATAGGGTTGTATGACCCTCAGGATAAGGAGTTTGTTGATTTGGACAAGGACGAAAAAACAGTTTCAGTCGGGGACGGAAGGTCAAAGGATGTTGAATTCACGATAAATGTGCCTGTTGACATAAAAGACAGGAATTACAGGCTGTATGTAAGGGCATTTTATGACAGCGATGAAAGAGGGCAGTGCACAGACAGAATAGGCTCTGAATTTTACAGGGCAATAAACATAGACAAGGAGTCAAGAGAGATGACGCTCCAGAGCATAAATATTCCTGAATATGTTAATTGCGGCGAGAGCGTTGACATAACAGCAAAGGCATACAACATAGGGACAAGGGACGAGGACAAAGTCTATTTAAGCATTTACAACAAAGAGCTTGGAATAAGCCAGAACTCAAATTCATTCCTTCTTGACGAGGGAGATTCAGAGGTTGTCACATTCAGCATAAGCGTGCCTAAAAATTCAACAGAGCAGAACTACACGCTGACATTCAAGGCATACTATGATTATGACGAGGATGATGACAGCTATGACCTGACAAGCACATTCACAGAGCAGCTGAAGGTTTCAGGGCAGTGCACTGCTTCTGTTTCAAGGGATGTTTCAATATCAGCCTCTCTGGCAGAGGGCTATGAGAATGCTATTGCAGGCAGCACAATGAAGCTAAAAGTCACCCTGACAAACCCTAAGGACACAGAGACAACATACAGCATCTCAGCGTCTGGTTATGAAGACTGGGCAAAACTTGACAGGGTTGAGCCATCTACTCTAACACTTGAGAAGGGAGAGAGCGGAAGCGCTTACTTATATTTCAAGATAGACGGGGACGCATCCGGAGAGAAGATATTCAAGGCAAAGATAACATATGACTCACAGGTTAAGGAGCAGTCCCTTGCAGTTACAATCCAGAAATCAACACTATCTGCATTCGCATCATCTCTTGGAGAGAATATAACAAGCAACAAGGCAGTCTGGATACTTGTAACACTGATTGTTGTGCTTGTTGTGCTGATAATACTCGTTTCTGTCGCAAGGGCAAAGCCTAAAGTAAGTGTGGTTTAGTTTTGTTTTTGTTGCAAATTGTTTTGAACTATAGTCTGAGAACAAAATATTTGAGCAGTTTTTTGTTCTCATCCTATCTACTAAAGGCATAATCTTGCTCAAATTTCAATGTCCTTTAGTATAATCAATAGATATTTAAGCAAGCTCTGGCTAAATTGTTCATGAAACAGCAATTAGCAATTCCATTAACTTTCTTGTTAATTGTATCCTTGATTGGAACAGCCTCTGCTGTTATGGCCGCCCCAAGCCCAACCTGCAGAATCAGTGCAGATGTCATAAATTCAACCTATCATGCAGCATATATCAACTGCAATAGGATTATACCTGCTTCTTACTCGGTGTGGCTGAATATAAGCAATGTATCTGTTGTCCGCGAGGATGGCGATAGAAGCTGTTATGAGCTATATCCTGCTGGCAAAGAGATATCTGTTAAGCTGTATAATCTGACAGGATATTCTTCAAACGCCAAGGCTATTGAAGGAGACATTCATTTTGGTGGGGACGAGTGCAATGGAGGCACATTTCTTGATGGGAATTATAGGATTGTCAGCAGTGAGCCTGAAAAAGAGCTAACCCTGTTCCAGAAGATTATCAGCTGGCTTAAAAGTATTTTTTCTTAGGCTTAATGCGTTAGCAGGTGGCGTTCTTCCCTTAATAATATCTTTTTATAAGCTCGAGAATTCTCTTTCCAAACTTTGCTTTGTGCTCAATTGCAAGAAATATTGCCCCAAGGGTGTAGCCAATCAGGGCGCCTGCAGCCACATCGCTCAGGTAGTGAACTCCGAGGTATATTCTTGAGAATGCAACGAGGATTGAGAAAGCCAGCCACACATGCCTTAATTTTTTAATCCTGCCAATCAGCGGCACTGCTGAAAAGGCAGCAGCCGCATGCCCTGAGGGAAAGCTGCTTCCCTCTGCCTCAATAAGATTCTCTATGCCGAGAGCCCCGAAAGGCCTCTCCCTTACAAAGAAAAACTTTATTGCATAAACAATCAGGCCGCTTGCAAGAATGCTCAGCCACGAGGCAAAAACCAGCCTTCTTTTTAGCTTGTGAAAGATAAAGATAATGCTTATAATAATCAGAATAATATACCAATCCCCTAAAAAGCTTATTATCCTCATAAATTCATTCAGGTATGGCTGCCTGTTTGAGGCTATAAACTCAGAAACATAAGCATCATAGTAAAATCCAAGAACAAGCAGCGCAATTGCAACCACATAGAATGCTGCTGCAGCAACAATCCATTTAATGCTTTTTCTGGCTTTTTCCATAATCCTACATGCTAAAAATATTTAAATAGCTTTCTCTTTTCAGGGAAATGAAAATAAATGAGGTTTTTGATGTTTTAGCAAGATATGCTTTGGTTCTTGTTTCTGCCCTGAACAACCTCGGCATTTTTTATCTTGCCTTTGCGCCTTTGACAATCTACCCTGTTTTTTGGATTCTGAATCTTTTTTACAGCGCCTCGCTTTCAGGAAATATTGTAATGATATATTCAGGCAATTCAGGATTTGGCATAGAGCTTGTAGATGCATGCATTGCAGGCTTTGCATACTTTTTGTTATTTGCACTGAACCTTGCAACAAGGGGCATAAAGCTGAAAACAAGGGCTTTATCCCTGCTTTTTTCATTTGCCGCATTTCTCCTGCTTAATATAATCAGGATAGTTGTGCTCTCTGTGCTTTACCTAAACAACTATGCCTATTTTGACATTGTTCACAGCCTGCTCTGGAATGTTCTAAGCACACTGCTTGTTGTTGCCATATGGTTCCTGTCTGCCTGGCTCTTCAGGGTGAAAGAATTCCCGGGCTATTCTGACTTGCGATTTGTTTATAAATCTATAAATCCTCAAAAGAGGAAGAGGAGATAATGGCAGGCATCATAAGCTTTTTTGCAAATCTTGACAGGAACATTGCTTTTGTTATTCAGAATTATGGGGTGGGCACCTATCTTATTCTTTTTGCCATAATATTCCTTGAAACAGGCATTGTGCTTGCTCCGCTGCTTCCAGGAGACTCGCTGATTTTTGTTTCAGGCACCCTCGCTGCGCAGGGGCTGCTTAATGTTTTCTTGCTGTTTGCCCTGCTTTCGCTTGCAGCAATTCTCGGCGACTCTGCCAACTACTGGATAGGGCACTATCTTGGCGCCAGGTTTTTTAAAAAATCAAGATTATTCAGCAGGAAGTATTTTGACAGGGCGCATGAATTCTATGAGAAGCACGGCGGAAAAACAATAGTGATTGCAAGGTTTATTCCGATTATAAGGACATTTGCCCCGTTTGTTGCAGGAATAGGCAGGATGAATTATGCAAGATTTCTCTTCTATAACATCTTCGGCGGCATTCTGTGGGTTTTTATCTTTCTGTTTGCTGGGTTTTACTTCGGCACACTTAGCTTTGTCCAGAAAAATCTCGCCCTCGTAATCCTGCTGATAATCATTATCTCGCTTCTGCCTGCAATCATTGAATTTTTAAGAATCAAGCTTGGCAAGAATAAATAAGGCATCAAAATGCTTTATTCTTGAGAGTCTTTTAGGTCAGAAAGCGTTTTGACTATGAATGCCTCTGTTGCCTTTTGTATCTCGCAGTTTGCAACGCTTATTATATAGCAGTTTTCATCCTGCTCTATCCTCGTTTCACCGCTGCCTGCTACCCTATATGAGACTACTGTGTTGTTTTTTGTGTTTTCGCATGTTATATAGGGCCTGCTCGCAGCATCTGCTTCCTCCTTGTTGTCAAGAGAGCCCTTTGCCTCAAGCCCCATAGCCCCAAAAAGCATTCCAAGGTTTGTCATGGCAAGGGTTGTGTCCTCGCATTTCTCAAAATCGCTGTTCAAGGAGATAAAAACCTCTTTCTTTAGAAAATCCACATCTGTGCCCTCAGCTATGCCCAGTTTTCTCGGGTCATTCCTTAGGTATAAGTTGTAATTTACAAGCTGCCCTGTCAGCTGCACGATTGGTATTTTTATGTAATACAGCGGAAGTTTCTCATACATTATCTTCTCAAACCTGAATCCTTCGTAATATACTATCTTTGACTGCTGGAAGATAACATAACCAACAAAAAAAGAGATAATCACCAAAGCCATGACAAGCACAACATAAAATACCTGCTTGTTTTCAACAAGAGTATTCACCTCTTTAAGCTCCCTGCTTGCATCCTTTGTCTTAGCATTTGCACTTGCCTTCCCGCCCTGTCCCATGCTTCTTGTTCTTTTGGCCATGTTTTATTCTTATCTTTGTGTTTAAAAACTATATTATTCCAAGTATCCTGTACAAAAACGCGTCTGCTGCCCTAGTCATGTCATCTGCAGGCGAGCTTATAAATATGCAGTTTTCCTCCCTTTCAACCATTGTTTCATTCCTTTCATTGAATATTATTATGTTGCTTGAGCAGTTCTCTTCAGGAAGCTCTGCATTATCGCATTTCTGCCCTGCCAGGCACGCATCCTGCGGCAGCCTTAATGTAAATGCCTGTAGGTTTCTGTAAATCTCGCTCTTTGCATTTATATTTCCATCATTAAGCGCAAAATAAAGCGGCTTGCCGCTGAACTCGTCAAATCTCGCAAAAGGCACAGAGATATTCTCTGCCTCTTTTGGCAGGTGCTGGAAATAAAAGCCATAGCCTGAAATCTCTGCCCACCAAAAGCCCTGCTCTGTCATAATGAATTCCAGCCCTTTGTATGTCTCCTTATTGCTGTTTACTCCTGCTTCCTGCCTGCTTAAAAAGCCATACCCCACTGTCCCTAAAACCATAATAATGACAAGAAAAAGCCCGATAGCAGCGCCCTTTCTCTTCTCCCTTTTCTCTTTTGCTGTTTTTGCCTCTATTCTTCTCATTTTTTATGCAAGAAATGCCCCACATATTAAAAAAATGCAGGGTTCATAAAGCTTTCGCCCGGCTCATCTTTCCATGATTGGCTTTATCGCACGCTCTGCTAAGTATTAAAAAAAAAGAAAAAGAAATAAAAAAAACAAAACTAAATTTTTTGTCAGTGTAACTAAGCAGTTGTTGACGCGGTTGCTACAGTAGCAACAGTGCCGCTTGTTGACAACTTAGTTTCTCCAACTTCTGTTGAAGGCTTGCTTGTTGTCAAGTATTTTGCAGCTTTTGTTGTGTCAGCAGCTTCGTATCCTGCAACTAGCATTGCTACCTTGGTTGTGTCGTTTGTAAGATATGGATTTTTCACGACCTTTAATAAGGCCTGATCTGCCCCTACGCCTGTTTTGGCAGTAAAGTCAGCACCACATATTGCATTGTCACTTCCAAGAATCTTTGCAGCTACAGTATTGATACAGCTTCCACCCAAAACTAACAAGTTCTTTGTCTGAACCTGAGCCACTTCACTGTCTTTGACAGTTACTGAGCCAAGTTCTGTTACTCCTGTTCCTGATGTTGTTCCTGCTGTGACAGTTGCACCCTTTGCGGTGAACAGCACATCAGCAATCATCTGGTCATCTGGTATCTTGACAGTTACCTTGTAGTTTGTTCCTGTTGCAACATTTCTTTCAACAAGTGTTCCGAACAAGTCTATTGCTTGGCTTGTGTATGTGTCACTTGTCTTTGTGACCATACTCCAAGGACTTGGTGCAGAACCGCTGGAATTAGAGCCCACTTCAGAGAATGAAGGTGTGCTTATTCCTGGCATTATTGTTGTTGTTCCAACCCTTGTCAATGGGATACAGATTGACTGCCCGTTTGTATCTCTTAAGGTTTTCTCTTCCTGTATCAAGATAGCTGGGCCCATTGTCTTGTTGAATACACAAGAGTTTGGTATAGCTAATCTGTCGATGTACGCTGAACTTCCTGTTCCGTTTGTTACATTGTAGATAACAGAGCCGTATGCTATTCCGCTTCCTGTACCAGGTAAAATGGTAGGTGCTAGAACAGCTCCATCTCTGTATGTTGTCCATAGGTAGATTCCAGGCAATGAATAAGTTAAGCTGATGTTCACGGACTGGTTTGTTAAGAACGACATCCATGAGCCTCCTTTTAACTTAATCCTTGGATACAATGTTGTTTGTGTACCAACTGTATTGTAGCTTGCTCCTGGTCCCCACTTGAACCTGACACTCCATGCTGATGAGTCTGAATTGCCATTTGTTACATTGGCATAGTACTCTCCAGCACCAATTGTTGACGCGCTTGATGTGTAGTTGTTAAATCCAGTTGACATTTTATAGTCTTCATTGGTTATGATATCCTTCACACCAATATAGTCATTTGAGCTTGTTCCTGCTGGTAATGATACAACTTCAAGGATTCTTCCCTCGTCATTGTCATTAACAACAATCCACTCTCCAATTGTTGCATTTGCACCCTCTAAAACATGTATTGTCTTGTTATTTGCGTTAACAAGATTTACAAAGTTTAGCGTGCTGTCTGAAACTAAATCAGAGTCTTTGGCGAATGTTATTGTTTTTTCTCCAGCTGTTCCTGCCAAATAACTTGTGAACTTAACACTTGCTGACAACGAATTGTCTGTGTCTACTACTACTGAGTCTCTTGTAGTGCTGTCCAAAGGAGAGTCTACTCCTGCGAACTGCACTTCAACTCCTCCAAGCACTCTGTCTACAAAGCCTTTTCCAATCTTGACGTAGTCGCCTGTTGCTGAATCTGCACCCTGTACTATGGATACTCCAGAAAGCTGGGTTCCACCGGAACCAGCCACTTCAGCTATAGTGTTTAAGATAGTTGTATCATCAGCACCATACCTGACAGCCTGTCCGTCTTCAAAGTGCAGTGTTCTAGCTCCAACGAGCACATCTATGGATGGGGTATCAGCTTCCCTGACTGCATGGAATATATCTTTGATATATACCTCAATCTGGTCGCTGCCTGTTCCATATTTGTAGCTGCTTCCCTTTGTGACAGACTTTCTGCTGCCATCTACTTCAAGTGAAGCAGTTGTAGTGCTTGATGTTCCGATAAGAGCCACAGTATGTTCTTTGGCATCTACTGTAACGGTTTTTGTCTCTCCGCCATTTACTGTTGTAGCCTCACCACTTCCATACAAATACAAGGTGTTAGAATCGGAGTTAGCCCCGATTGTATAGCTTACTCCCTGCATCTTTACTGTTGCTGTTCCGATAACATTTGAGTTGCTGACATTGATTACCTTCGAAAAGGTCAATGTGTAGTTGTAAAGAGTTGTAATAGCTGTGGATAAAAATCCAGTATCTACTATCATCTCAGGGTCTATGCTTTCACCGCTCTTTGAGAAAGTGATTTGCCTTCCAGTATTTGTTGGTAGAGTTACCTTCTGCGTGTACTTGTACTCAGTTCCGCTGCTGTCGTAAGCAGAGCCATCTGCCAATACATTTGGCATGTTATCCTTTGTCAAGACAGTTCTAGCAGCATTAAGCGTGCTGTTCATGAACAGCTTCTGGCTTGATGTAGCTAAATTAACACTGTCTCCTCCACTTGCACTTGCTGTAGTTGTAGTGCTTGTAGCAGTTTGCTTTGCGAGCTCTGCCTGCAAGTTCTGTCCTACATCAATAGTAGCAAGATAGTCAGATGATGCTGCGCTTGTACCGACAACTACTGCAACGTCTGCCTTTCCTCCAGCAATGAATGGTGCAGGATAGGCGCTTGCTGCAGCTGCGATTCCGATAGTACTTCCAATCATTACTGCGCTTGCCAACACTGAACTAATTTTTCTAAAGTTAAATCTCATTTTTAACCTCCTTTCAGTTATTTTTTATTGTTTTCGGCGTTGTCGTCTCGCATGGCGGCGAAATAGGGAATTGCCACCTGCTTGATAACATAGACTGATGTTGAAGGTCCCTATTAAGAACCTATTTTTTACTGGCCAGTCTCTTTATTGCCGAAAGCAATAAGTATAAAACCTAGGTTTTGATGCTTTAAAAAGCTTTCCCCCAAAGGTTCATACAATACCGGGTGTTAACTCACTGGTTTATTAATCCTTTATAAACCTTTCGTTGTTACTATTTTGTAGAACAGAGTTACAAAACATTAAAAGGGCATAAAGCGAAAGATTTAAATAGATATATGGTATTATGTACCCTATATGTTTAATACAAACATATAACTAAAATATATTGTTCATAAAATATATTACTCACAATATACTTGTAAAATATCCGACGGCAAAATTGCCATCTCGGCAAAATAAATAAAAAATAACCTAATAAGTCATGGCAAAAGAAGCAAAAACAATAAATATAGCAGTAAAGCCTGCAAAGGGCGCGTTTACCTCTATCTTCAGGCACCTTAAAGGAGAGGATGAGGACTATGACTTTTCAGATGTCTCTGCCTTAAGGCAGCTTCTAAACAAGGAAAAGCTAAGGATTTTGGATGCTGTGAAGCAAAAGAAGCCATCATCCCTCTATGCCCTTGCCAAAATTCTTGGAAGGGATTTCAAGTCAGTTCAGCATGATGCAAGGCTTTTGGAGCGCTTCGGGCTGATTCGGCTGTTGCAGGAAAAGAGCGGCAAAAGAAACAGGCTAAAGCCTGCACTGGCTGCAGACACAATAAACATTGTTTTAAGCATCTAAGGCAAAGAATATCGCTGGATAAAATCACCCCGCGTAGCACGCCTTTAAGCTTATCACTATATCCTTGTCTTCCATGGGAAGCATGACATCAGCTGCTCTTTTTACAGCAACATTGCAGTTTCCCCTGTTTAGCTCCGAGAGCTGCTGGATGGTTTCTCTTCTCGCCTCTCCTGCCGCGCCTGTGACATTCATGGTTAGTGTAATATTAAATTCATATCCCCTAAGGTAGCTTTCATTGCCATAATGCCAGCTGTCATTTAGCGCATTTTCAGCTGCATAAGCCATTGCATCGCATGCTGATTCCCCATCATCACACATCTTGTTATTGGCGCACTCTTCTATAATATCCTTCATGCTTGCAGGCAGGTACCTGATTTCGCAGCCTGTTGTGTACTGCAGGAATGAGCCGAGAAAATTGCTTATCTCACTGCTCCTGTATTCCTGCCTTGGCTGCCTTGCTATGCTTACTGCAAAGAACACAAGCGCAACAATGCTCACAAGCACAATTATAAGGACAAATCCCACCATTTCCTCTTGCGAATGTTTGAACTTTATAATCTCTCTTTTTCTTGTGTTTCTCATTTTATTCAGCCAGCCTGTAAGCAATATTTATCTGTCCAATCCCGCATTTATCATAGGCATAGTTGCCATTGTTTTCCTTTCTGCATAGCGCTGCAAATGACGAGACAGCGCCCGCCTTGCTAACATCCTCATTGCTGTAAACACTGAAGATATTGCAGTCAGGATAATTCATCTTTGTGCATTCAATATCCTCTGCGCTCTCCTGCTCGCTTAAAGGGCTTACCTTTCTGACCTTGATTGCTGCAACATGCCATAATTCGCCAAAATCCTGCATGCCTGCATCAGCTGAGAGCAGAAGCAGCTTGTCTGCGTCAAGGCACAAGCTGCCTGTTCCGCATGTGAATTCTGCGCTGTCAACAATGCTGGCGGCTGTTGCAATTGCCTTTTCCCTCTCCAGCCTTGTAACCTCCTGCCTCGTGCCTTGCATGCTTACTGAGATAAAGAATATGCCTGCCAGCACAAAAAAGATAAAAATAGCCATTAGCATAAATGCTGTCTGCTGTATCTTTAGCTGGGATTTCTTCCAAATTATTATGTTGCTTTTCTTTCCCATTTTAAAATATCCTGCATATGCTGTCTTTTTCATCTATCTCCTCTGAAAGGCTTATAATGCTTCCAAAACTGCCGCTTGATGAAGGTGTGCCCTCCTGTTTCAGAGCCATTGCATTATTTGCCATTTCAGCAAGCTCTTCATTCAGCCCAGAGCTGCATTTTGGCTCTATAATCCTTGACTTTTCCAGGTAAAGATAAGAAAGCTTTTCCAGCCTTGCCATAAGCCTCGCAAGATTGCACTCATAAATCTCGCTGTCAGAGAATATTGCAGCATATAAAAGATTGCCTGAATAGTCTGAATAAATGCCCTCTTTCATAACGCGCCCTGAGCTGAAAGAGTTGTCATTGCTTGCATCAAACACATTTATGTCGCAGGCATAGCTGTTAAAGCACACACTGATGCTTCCTGTCTCGCACTCTCCAATGTAGCTGCTTATGTTTATGTTTCCGGAATTCTCAATATCATCCTTAATCCATCTTGGGGCATTGACAAAGCAGTATTTTTCATCATAAAGAAAAATCAGGTCAGCAACCTTGAATGGCATGTTAAACTGCTTCACAAGAATATAAAAATTCTTCCCCTGCAGTGTTGAGTTTGAGAAGATATACTTGTTGTTCATTGCTGTTTCCTCGCCTGGCTCCTGCCACTTTTCGCCTATCCCGCTCTGCATCGCAAGGCTGATTCCCTGCCTGCCGAAGATATCCTCGCCAGGCCTGTAGCACCTGCTGTAAATCCGCGTCTCTGCTGTAACCTTTATGATTGTTGCCTCTGATGAGATTCCGCTTCCTGTCTCAAGAGGGTCAATAAGCGCAGAAAGGCTTTTTGCAGCTTCTGACTGGGAAATATGCCTCTGCGGGACTATAAACTTTGTTGTTATGTACAGGGCGCTGAACAGGATTATAGCTCCGACAATGATTGAAAACATGAATGCAAAAGACATCTCAAATGCATTTTTGTCATGCCTAAAATTAAAAGCAGTGCGTTCAGCCATTTTATTCCCTTCTTATGCTCACAAGAGCCTCATTAAACCCCTTTTCCAGCATCATGCTTGCCTTTCCTTTGATGTTTTCAATGCAGTAAGGATTTTCATAATCGCCCCCGCCATAATTTATTGTTTCTGTTATGTTTATATGCTCAATTATCTCTGCAGCCATGCTGCACGCATTTTCTCCAGGATAGAAAAACATGTTTCTTTCGAGAGGATAGTTCTCGATTTCATCAACAATCTCCTCGCCATCAATAGAGGGCGGCGCATAAGCCCCCTGCCACCCATCCAGCATGCCATCTTCATTCCTTCCTGCTGCAATGTCTGCAAAGCATACATATTCTATTCCTGAAGGCAGGGTGCCGGAAAATCTGCTGCTTGAGCTCTCGCTTGATGTCCATGCATTTGCAACATCATTTTTCAGGTCGTCTATAAATATCCCTATCTGGCTGCAGTCCCTGTAGCTTAAAAAAGCCCCCACTGCATAAAATGCCACAAATACAAAAACAGCTAT